>NZ_DATMGG010000135.1:0-10121 GCF_035555815.1 Sphingomonas sp. | reverse complement strand
CCCAGCCGCCCCAATGATCGTCATCATCGTCGCGACCGGAATGGTGCGCGCCGCGCGCGATCTCATCGGCGATCGACCACAGGACGATCGGCATCACGCCATTGCCGCCGCCGCGCCCCTTGTATCGTTTGCCACGGCTGGCGCCGGCACCGACGAACATGAAGAACAGCACGATCCCGATCGGCAGCAGCACCGGCCACGGAAAGCCGCCGCCTGACGACGCTGCGCCGCCGCGCCGGTGGGCGCGGTCGAATTCGGCGACGGCCCCGTCGACCTTGGCCTGCGCCTCCTCCGGCGAGGCGCGCAGCTGGGCGACGATCGCGTCGGCGCCGGCGGTCATCGCGCCGGGGACGTCGCCGTCGCGCAGGCGCGGCATCATCTGGGTGTTGATGATCGTGCTCGACAGCGCGTCGGTCAGGATCGGCTCCAGCCCATAGCCGACCTCGATCCGGGGGCCGCGGTGGCCGGCGGGTTCGTTGGGGGCGATGAACAGGATGACGCCGTTGCTCGCGTCCTTCAGCCCGACTCCCCACGCCCGGCCCAGCCGATAGCCGTAGTCCTCGAGCGGATAGCCCTGAAGATCGGGGATGGTGGCGACGACGACCTGGCGGTTGGTGTCGCGTTGCAGCGCCTCCAGCTTGGCGGTCAGGTCGGCTTTGGTCTCGGGCGGCAGCACGTTGGCGGCATCGACCACCAGCCCGGTGAACTTGGGGAAATCCTGCGCGGTCGCCGGCGCGGCGAGCGTCAGCAGAAACAACAGAAACGCCGCGAACCACCCCCATCCGTTCGCCCTGATCGTTTCAAAGGGCTGCACTTCTCTCTTCACCTCCGAAGAAAAGGGCGGGGCTTCGACAAGCTCAGCCCGAACGGGGAGAGGGGCGGTTTCCGGTCAACACTCCGGCACCGACCGCCCCTGTATCCCTCAGCTGCCGTTGCCGAAGTTGACGGTCGGCGCGGTATCCGCCCCGGCGCTCGCCTGGAACGGGGTCATCGGCTTGGCGCCGTAGAAGATCTTGGCGCCGATCGCGTCGGGAAAGGTGCGGATGCGGGTGTTATAGGCCTGCACCCCCTCGTTATAGTCGCGCCGCGCGATGGCGATCCGGTTCTCGGTCCCTTCGAGCTGCGACTGGAGCGCCATGAAATTGGCGTTCGATTTCAGGTCCGGGTAATTCTCGGTCACCGACAGCAGCCGGCCGATCTGCGCGCCCAGCGTCGATTGCGCCTGTTCGAACGCCTGGACCTTGGCCGGATCGGTCAGGTCGTCGGCGCTGACCTGGATCGACGTCGCCTTGGCGCGCGCCTCGGTCACCTGGGTCAGCACGGTCGATTCCTGCTGGGCATAGCCCTTCACCGTGTTGACCAGATTGGGGATCAGGTCGGCGCGGCGCTGATACTGGTTCTGCACCTCCGCCCATTTCGCCTTGGCCGCCTCCTCGGCGGTCGGGATCGTATTGAGGCCGCAAGCCGACAGGGCCAGCGCCGCCAGACCGGCAAATACAAGACGAAGCTTCATGGTGACTTGTCCTCCAACCGTCGCGGTTGCAACATTTAGGGGCCCCGTGCGTCCGCACAATGGCAATTCGGACGAAATTAAGAGGGAGACGAGCAAATGTTCAAGGAATTCAAAGCGTTCATCGCGCGCGGCAACGTGCTCGACCTGGCGATCGCGGTGATCATCGGCGCGGCGTTCGGCAAGATCGTGACGTCGCTGACCGAAGACGTGCTGATGCCGGTGATCGGAAAGCTGTTCGGCGGGCTCGATTTCTCGAGCTATTTCCTGACGCTGGGGCCGGTGCCGGCGGCGTTGCAGGGATCGAGCGACTATGCCGCGCTGAAGAAGGCGGGCGTGCCGTTGCTCGGCTATGGCGAATTCATCACGCAGTTCGTCAATTTCGTCATCATCGCCTTCATCATCTTCCTGATCGTCCGCGCGGTGAACCGGGTGATGCCGGCGACGATCGCCGATGCGCCGGCCGAGGCGGCCGACGTGACGCTGCTGCGCGAGATCCGCGACGAACTGCGCGCGCGCAAGGGGGCGTAGTTCGATAAAGTGACGGGCCACTGACGGGCCACTGACGGGCCGATGACAGGGATGGGGCGGTGCCGGGCCGCCCCTTCCCGCCTGGCCATCCGACGGGCGTACCGGCCGGGCGGCCGGGTGGCCGGGTGAGGAGTGGGCCGGCGCCGTCGTCCGGCGACGCCGGATCGCACCTTACGCCGCGACCAGTTCCTCGGCGGCGGCGTCCTGCAGGCTGGTGCCGTCGAGGATGCGCGCGGTCTCGTCGCGCACCCGCGCCATCGCGATTCGAATCGCGCAGCGCGCCTCATCCTGGCAATCGTTGCACGGGCGATAGGCGGTGCGGCTGACGCAGGGCACCAGTGCCAGCGGGCCCTCGATCACGCGGATGATCTCCCCCAGCGAGATCAGGTGCGGGCGGCGCGCCAGGCAATAGCCCCCGGCCTTGCCGCGGTGGCTGTGGAGGAAATTGGCTTCCCGCAGATCGGCGAGGATCAGTTCCAGGAACTTCCTGGGCACATTGGCCGCCGCCGCGATCCGGTTCATCGGCACCGGCGGGCCGTCCAACGGCTGTTCGGCGAGGAAGATCATCGCGCGGAGCGCGTACCGGGAACGCTGGGTCAACATAACGATATGCCCCATGCGCCGGTAATGTGGCCATGTGAAGGCCGGACGCGGCTTTTCATCGGCGCTGTCCGGAAATGCGCGGAAAAGCGGATTTCCAGGCGGCGCCGGCCGGCTCCCCCACCCGGCCATCCAACGGCAGTATCCTATGGGTGGACGGGTGGGGGAGCGGGCCGGTGCCGCAATGTCGCTATAGACGCATTCCCAAACCGACTCTCAGCCCCTATATGCATCCTGTCGGGTTCGCCCGACTATGGCGATAAAGGATTGCGCGCAATAGATGCAGCGGACCCGGGGGCAGTACCCGGCGGCTCCACCACCAACCGCCGCCCAGGCGGATGATGACGGGGCCGAACCAGGATCGACGTGTGTTGAAAAACGTAGTCTTTCGCTCGGAATGGGACCACCGCGACGGCCCATTACACAAGTGCCAACGATAACGAAGCACTCGATATTGCGGCGTAACCCCACGGCCTAACGGCTTAAGGTTACTCTAAAATGCGCGGTTGGACCGCACCGGGCAACAGAAGCGGATTCCGGCGGCCGCCGGGGGGGCCGAGCAACAGAATCCCCCCGGACCTCTCCCGACAGCATCGGGCACCGGGCAACGGAATCCCCTTTCCCCCCCGCTTCCCGCTTTTCTAACGCGGCGCGGGCGTACCGGATGTTTGAAAAGGCGGATCAATCGGCGTATCCTGCCGGTCAAACGGACCGGAGAGACACGCCATGGCCACGTTAGCCCGCGCACCCGAAACCCAGATGGCGCCCGGCGAGTGGGAGGCGCGGGTCGATCTGGCGGCGGCGTACCGGCTGGTGGCGCTCTACGGCTGGGACGATCTGATCTTCACCCATCTGTCCGCGCGCGTGCCGGGGCCGGAGCATCACTTCCTGATCAACCCCTATGACATGATGTTCGAGGAGATCACCGCATCGTCGCTGGTCAAGATCGACGTCGACGGCAAGCCGGTCAACGACACCGGCCAGCCGGTCAACCCGGCCGGCTTCACCATCCATTCGGCGATCCACATGGCGCGCGACGACGCCCATGCGGTGATGCACCTCCACACCCCCGACGGGCAGGCGGTGTCGGCGATGGAATTCGGGCTGTTGCCACATACCCAGACCGCGATGATCGCGAAGCACAACGTCGCCTATCACGACTATGAAGGCATCGCGACCGACCTGGAGGAGCGCGAACGGCTGGTCGAGGATCTGGGCGACAAGCACGCGATGATCCTGCGCAACCATGGCACGCTGGCGGTGGGCGACAGCGTCGCGTCGGCGTTCCTGCGGCTCTATTTCCTCGAACGCGCGTGCGAGGCGCAGGTCAAGATGCTGTCGGCGGGGCGCGACAACCTCAACACCCCGCCGCAGGGGACGGAGGAAAAGGTCGCGGTGCAATCGGCGCCGGGCGGCATGGGGATGCTGGCACAGCGGCTGGCGTGGCCGGCGCTGCTGCGGAAGCTCGACCGCATCGATCCCGGTTTCCGCAACTGATGCGCCCGGCGCGCCGGCCCGCGCGCGCGAACGGCGGTGCTCGCTGATGGGCTGGCGCTGATGGGGCCGGTCGAGATCATCGGGCTGGCGGGCAGCATCAGCCTGCTCGCCGGATGGCGGCTGTACCTGTGCGTGTTCGTGGTCGGGTTGGGGATGCACCTGGGCTGGTTCGCGCTGCCCGACCAGCTCCACGCGCTCGACGTGCTCGCCAATCCCTGGGTGATCGGCATCGCCGCCGTCGGCGCGGTCGCCGAATTCCTCGCCGACAAGGTGATGTGGATCGACAGCGCGTGGGACGCGGTGCACACGCTGGTGCGCCCCGTCGGCGGCGCGCTGCTGGCGCTGGCGATCGTCGATCCGCACAGCCCGGCATGGCAGGTGGCGGTGCTGCTGCTCGGCGGCGGCGCGACGCTGCTGACCCACGGCGCCAAGGCGGGAACGCGCGCGGTGGTCAACGCCAGCCCCGAACCGGTGAGCAACGCGGTGGTATCCACCGGCGAGGACGTGATGACGGCCGGGCTGCTGGCGCTGGTGACCGCGTTTCCGGCGGTGGCGATCGCCGTCGCGGTCGTGCTGCTGGCCGGCGCGGTGGCGGCGGTGCTGGTGCTGCGCCGGCTGCTGCGGCGGCTGTTCGGCGCCCGTGCGGCGCCCGCCCCGCCGGGCGGCTGAAGCCGCGCGGGCGATCGATTGCGCGCGATCCCGGCGGGCGTTAGGCTGCGCGAAACGGGAGGGGCGGCGGATGCACAGGGTTTTGACCGCATTGTGCGGGATCGCGATGCTGGCGCTGTCGGCGTGCGGCGGCGGCGGCGATCCGGGCGCGAACGCCGCGCCATCGGCGCCGCAGACCGCCGCCGCGCCGGGCGGGGCGGCGACCCCCGCCGCGGTTGCCGAATCCGATCTGTTCGCGTTCGGCGCGGGCGCGCTGTTCGTCGAGAAGCCCGACGACAACGATTACAAGGACTATCTCTACGGCCCCTATGCGCTGACCGACGAATCGAACGCCACCGACTGGCGATCGATCGCCGACAAGCCGGCGGTGCTGGTGCTGGAACTGGCCGAGCGATCGACGCTGACCCGGCTCGATTTCGATACCGCCGGGCTGACCAATGAGGACAAGTCGGTCAGGCATGTCCGCGTCGAGATATCGGACACCGCGGCGAACAGCGGCTTCACCACCATCCTCGACACCGAACTGAAGCGCGCGGAACGCCAGGCCGTGCCATTGGCGGCGCCGGCGACCGGGCGGTGGGTGCGGGTCACCGCGCTCAGCAACTATGGCGCCGAATATTACGGGCTGGTCAACCTGCGCGGCTACGGCACGCAACTGACGCATGACGCCAGCCTGGCCAACGTCTCCGGCACCTATGAGGGCGCGAGCGGCTGGGGCATGGTCCGCCTCAAGCAGGAGGGGACGCGAGTCACCGGCTGCTATGACTATCGCAGCGGTACGGTGGCCGGGGGCACCGAGGGACGGATATTGAAGCTCGAGATGCTCCAGCAGGGCGTCGACGGCGGCACCGATCGCCAGCTCGGGTTGTTCTCCTTCTCCGCCGACGGCAAGCAGATGCTCGGTTTCGCGCGGCGCGCCGACAGCGACCCCGACAACAGCCTGTTCGAGGTCTACAGCGGCGAGAAGATCAGCGACGACGTCGGCGATTGCCCGGCGATCCCTGACTGGAAGGGGGCGGCGGCGAAGTCGCAACTAGCGACCGCCTTGGAAAAGACCGGGCGCGCGCGGCTCGACGGGATCAACTTCGATTTCAATTCGGCGACGATCCGCGCCGAATCGAAGCCGCTGCTCGACCAGGTCGCCGCGCTGCTCAAGGACCATGGCGACTGGCAGGTGACGCTGGAGGGGCATACCGACAATGTCGGCGGCCCGGCGTTCAACCAGACGCTGTCGACCAGTCGCGCGGCGGCGGTGAAGGCCTATCTGGCCGCCGCCGGGGTGCCCGAGGGACGGCTCGAGTCGGCGGGCTTCGGCTTCGACAAGCCGGTCGCGCCCAACACCACCGCGGCGGGGCGGGCGGAGAACCGGCGGGTGGAGATCGTCAAGCGGTAGGCGCGGCCCGACCGGTCGTTATTTCCCTTCGCCCCCAAAGGCGTCATTTCCACGCAGTCGGGAATCGGTTCGCGCTGGGCTTGGTGGCAACCATGGCCCTCAGCGTGAGCCGATTCGCGCCTGCGCGGGAATGACGATTGTATCTTCGGGGCGGCAGCGCGCCGCTACCGCCCGCGCGCGAGCCGCTCCTCCTGGGGGCTGAACCGAGTCTCGCCCTTGCTGCCGTCGGCGACGGCGGTGGCGAAGAAGGCGACGCCGGTGCCGCGCGCACGGTCGATCCACAGGCCCGAGCGCAGCGCATAGGCCTCCCCCGAATGGCCGACGCGCGGGCGGCCGTCGCCGAACAGATCGTCGTCGCAGCCGGGCCGCGCGGTGGGCAAGCTATGGGTGGCGAGGCCGTACTGGCAGGTGAAACCCTGGTCGTTGTCGCCGTTGGTGCCGTCGAAGGTCCACACCGGCGTCTCGATCGTCGCGATCGATGCGGGGGTCAGGAAATCGCCACCGCGCCGCAGCAGCATCTGCCCGACCCGGGCGAGATCGCGCATCGAGATGTTCATGCCGCCCTGCGGGCTGAACATCCCGCCATTGTCACCGATGCGATAGCTGGTCAGGTCGCACGGCCCCTTCGCCACCGTCGGGCAGGCGGGGCGGACGCCGTGGAGATCGTCGCGCGCGACATCGCCGTTGGCGCGGTACAGCACCACCGCGCGCGCCACCGCCGCGTCGCTGCACCCCGACCAGTTGTAGCAGCCGTCCAGCCCGAGCGGGCGGAACACCTCGCGCTGCATCAGCCGGTCGAACCGTTCGCCCGCCGCGCGCTCCATCGCCGTGCCGATCACCGGGAAATTGAGGTTGGTGTAGCGGAAATAGGTGCCGGGCGCGTGGGCGGCGTCCCACGCCTTCGGATCGGCGAGCGCGTCCTGCACCCGCACCCCGACCGGGATGATATAGTCGATGCCGTCGGTCAGGCTCGATCGGTGCGACAGCAGCAGCCGCAGCGTGATCGGCGTGTCGGGAAACGCCGGGTTGCGCAGCCGCCAGCCGAGATAGTCGGACACGTCGCGATCGAGGTCGAGCGTCCGCGCCTCGACCAGCCGCATCACCCCCAGCGCGACGACGAGTTTCGAGATGCTGGCGACGCGGACCGGATCGGCCGGGGTGACGCGCCGCCCGGTACCGCGATCGGCGATGCCGGCGGCGTGTTCGGACAGGATGCGCGAGGCGTCGAAGGTGACCCGCGCCTCCGCCGGCTGGGCCGCGGCGGGGGGCGGGGCGGGGTCGGCCGGAGGCGTCGTCGCCGCGCAGCCGGAGAGCAGGACGAGGATCGGCAGGATGGTGCGCATCGCGCGACTATGGCGGGGACGGGCCGCAGAGGCCAGTCCCCGCCGGGGTTCAGGCCGGCTGCTGCTTCAACGACGCCATGTCGATCACGAAGCGATATTTGATGTCACTCTTCAGCATCCGGGCATAGGCGGTCTCGATCTGGTCGATCGGGATGATCTCGACATCGGCGGTGATGCCGTTGTCGCGGCAGAAATCGAGCATCTCCTGCGTCTCGGCGATGCCGCCGATCGGCGAACCGGCCAGCGAGCGGCGGTTCATCAGCAGGTTCCACACGCTGGGCGACGGGTGCGGATGTTCGGGCGCGCCGACCAGCGTCATCGTGCCGTCGCGGCGCAGCAGCACCATGAACCGGTCGAGATCGTGGCTGGCGGCGACGGTGTTGAGGATGAAGTGGAAGCTGTTGGCGTGCGCGGCCATCGCCGCGTCGTCCTTCGAGATCACCACTTCGTGCGCGCCGAGCGCCTTGGCCGCCTCGACCTTGTCGGGCGAGGTGGTGAAGGCGACGACGTGCGCGCCCATCGCCGCCGCCAGCTTGATGCCCATGTGGCCGAGCCCGCCGATGCCGACCACGCCGACCTTTTGCCCCGGCCCGACCTTCCAGTGGCGCAGCGGCGAATAGGTGGTGATGCCCGCGCACAGCAGCGGCGCGACCGCGGCGAGGTCCTTCTCGTCGTGGCCGACCTTCACCACGAAATCCTGCTTGACGACGATGTGATCGGAATAGCCGCCATAGGTGTGGCCGCCGCTGATCGTGTCGGTGCCGTTGTAGGTGCCGACCATGCCGGTGGTCTCACAGAATTGCTGCTCGCTCGCCTCGCACGACGGGCAGTGGCCGCAGCTGTCGACCATGCAGCCGACGCCGACCAGCTCGCCGACGGCGAAGTCGGTGACGTCGCCGCCGATCGCGGTGACGCGGCCGACGATCTCATGGCCCGGAACGCACGGATAGAGCGTGCCGCCCCATTCGCCGCGCGCGGTGTGCAGGTCGGAATGGCAGACCCCGCAATAGAGGATGTCGATGGAGACATCGCCGGGGCCGACGTCGCGGCGCTGGAAATTGAACGGCGCGAGCGGCGACTCGCCGGATTGCGCGGCGTAGGCGTGTGCCTGGGTTGGCATGACTGCGGCCCCTTTTCATGTGATGCTGAGCTGGGCGGCGACCGATCGATCCCCGCGCCCCGGAATATGGGAAGCCGCACCCGTCGCCGCCAGTGCCGCGCCGGATTTTTCGTGTGCGGCGCCCGGGGAATCGCCGACGCCGCCGGACGGCGGGAGATGGTGCGACGGAGAATGAAAAAGGGGCCCGCGTCGCCGCGAGCCCCCTTCCTCTCTCCCCGGCCTTTCCAGCCTTCGGTATCAGTCGCGGTCGCCCGTCAGGAAGGCGGGGGCGAACTCGGGCTCCGGCCCATTGTCGTCCTTCGCCGATTCGCGACGCGGGCCGCGTTCCCCGCCGCCATCGCGACGCGGGCCACGATCGCCGCGCGGGCCACGGTCGCCGCCACGGTCGCCACGACCGCCGCCGTCACCGCGCGGGCCGCGGTCGCCGTCGCGGCGGGGGCCGCGCGGGCCGCGATCGCCACGGTCGCCGCCTTCACGCGGCTCGCGCGCCGGACGGGTATCTTCCAGTTCGGCGCCGGTTTCCTGATCGACGACGCGCATCGACAGGCGCACCTTGCCGCGCGGATCGATCTCGAGCACCTTGACCTTGACCTCCTGGCCTTCGCTCAGGACGTCGCTGACCTTCTCGACACGCTCGTTCTTGATCTCGGAAACGTGGACCAGGCCGTCCTTGCCGCCCATGAAGTTCACGAACGCGCCGAAATCGACCAGGTTGACGACCTTGCCGTTGTAGATCTTGCCGACCTCGGCCTCTTCGACGATGCCCTTGATCCAGTTGATCGCGGCTTCGATCTGCGACACGTCGGACGACGACACCTTGATCACGCCCTCGTCGTCGATGTCGACCTTGGCGCCGGTGGTGGCGACGATCTCGCGGATCACCTTGCCGCCGGTGCCGATGACGTCGCGGATCTTCGACTTGTCGATCTGCATCGTCTCGATCCGCGGCGCGTGCGCCGACAGTTCGGTGCGGGTCTCGCCCAGCGCCTTGGCCATCTCACCCAGGATGTGCGCGCGGCCGTCATGGGCCTGCGCCAGCGCGACCTTCATGATCTCCTCGGTGATGCCGGCGATCTTGATGTCCATCTGCAGGCTGGTGATGCCCTCGCTGGTGCCGGCGACCTTGAAGTCCATGTCGCCCAGGTGATCCTCGTCACCCAGGATGTCCGACAGGACCGCGAAGCCGTCGTCTTCCTTGATCAGGCCCATGGCGATGCCGGCCACCGGACGCGCCAGCGGAGCGCCGGCGTCCATCAGCGACAGCGAGGTGCCGCAGACCGTCGCCATCGACGACGAGCCGTTGGACTCGGTCACTTCCGACACCACGCGGAGCGTGTAGGGGAAGTCTTCCTTCTTCGGCAGCAGCGGGTGGATGGCGCGCCACGCCAGCTTGCCGTGGCCGATCTCGCGGCGGCCCGGCGAGCCCATGCGGCCGGCCTCGCCCACCGAGTACGGAGG
>NZ_DATMGG010000134.1:0-1850 GCF_035555815.1 Sphingomonas sp. | reverse complement strand
CGACTGGAGCGCGAGCTATGTCGCGACGATGGGCGCGGACGGGCGGACGCTCGACCTGTTCGCGTGGATGACGCTGGCCAACGGCAATGCCGAGACGCTGCCCGATGCCGAGGTCAACGCGGTGGCCGGGCGGCTCGAGCGGCGGTTTGTCGAGCGGTATCGCACCGCCGCCGGGGCGCTGCGGCTGGAATGCTATCCGTTGGGGACGACGACGTCGAACCTGCCATCGGCCGACGCGATCGCTTTCAGCGGCAATTCGATCGTCGTGACGGCCCGCCGCAGAGGGCTGATGGAAAAGATGGACATGGTGGCCGCGCCCGCGCCGCCGCCGCCCCCACCACCGCCGCCGCCGGAGGATCTGGGCGATCTCAAGCTCTACCGCGTCCCCATGCGCGTCGCGGTCGCGGCGAACCAGCAGAAGCAGGTCGCGCTGCTCCGTCAGGCGGGCGTGGCGTTCGAGCGGCTGTATGTCGCGCAGGCCTCCCCCCGCAATCAGGCGGCGATGCCGGTCGGGATCGAATTGCGGATGAAGAACGAGGCGGGCGCCGGGCTGGGCATCGCGCTGCCCGCCGGCACGACCGCGCTCTATCAGGAACGAGACGGCGAGCGGCTGCTGCTCGGGCTGGGCAACGCCAACGATACCGCCGTCGGCCAGCGCTTCGCGATCGGCGCGGGGACCAGCCGGCAGGTGCAGATCACCCAGAGCGCGGATCGCAAGGCCGGCGCCAGGGTCACGCTGACCAATGCCAACGCCGCGCCGGTGACGGTCGAGGTGCGCGTCGGCGCGGCGGGGGCGACCAACCTCAAGGGCTTTTCGGCGCCGGTGGAGCGGATCGACGGGGTGTGGACCTGGCGCGTGACGGTCCCGGCGAACGGGACGGCGACGCTGGGGTACAGCTATTCGTGACCGCGGCTGCGGCCGCGCCGTTGTTCGTGGGGCGGGGGCGACAGTTGCACCGCTCTTCACAAGCCTCTCTTCGCCATCCCCGCCTTCGCGGGAGTGATGGGGAGGAGCCGGGCGGTACAGGGCCGCGTGGCGTGGAGTGCACGCCATATAAAGATATCTTTATATTTGATTTGCATTCGGCCGGCCGCGCCATTAGGTGAGCGCGCACAACCCCATAGTGCTGGAGATTTCTGACGTGGCCACCGCTCTCGCCGCCGACACGCACGACTATGTGATCAAGGACATCGCCCTGGCCGATTTCGGCCGCAAGGAGATCGAGATCGCCGAAACCGAGATGCCGGGCCTGATGGCGCTGCGCAGCGAATTCGGCGCGTCGCAGCCGCTGAAGGGCGCGCGCATCACCGGATCGCTGCACATGACGATCCAGACCGCGGTGCTGATCGAGACGCTGACCGCGCTGGGCGCCGACGTGCGCTGGGCGACGTGCAACATCTTTTCGACCCAGGACCATGCCGCCGCCGCCATCGCCGCCGCCGGCGTGCCGGTGTTCGCGATCAAGGGCGAGAGCCTGGCCGATTACTGGGACTATGTCGGCAGCATCTTCGACTGGGACGCCGACGGCAGCGGCCAGACCGCCAACATCATCCTCGACGACGGCGGCGACGCGACGATGTTCGCGCTGTGGGGCGCCAAGCTGGAAGCCGGCCAGTCGTTCGCCGAGCCGGAGAATGACGAGGAAGTCGAGTTCCAGCGCGCGCTCAAGGCGTTCATCGCCAAGCGCCCCGGCTATCTGACCGAGACCGTCCGCAACCTGAAGGGCGTGTCGGAAGAAACCACGACCGGCGTCCACCGCCTGTACGAGATCGCCAAGAAGGGCGAGCTGCCGTTCCCGGCGATCAACGTCAACGACAGCGTTACCAAGTCGAAGTTCGACAACCTCTAT
>NZ_DATMGG010000133.1:0-9082 GCF_035555815.1 Sphingomonas sp. | reverse complement strand
GAGCAGCACCGGCAGCGGCTGGGGCACGGTGAAGCTCACCAGACGCAGCGAGCATTGTCCATCCTGCACCCCCGCCGCCTCGATCACGCGGGCGTTGGCATAGAGCGGCACATCCTTGGGCAGCCGGTTGGCCCAGCCGGCGGCATAGCGCAACTTGCCGATGCAGCCGTTGGCGGTGCCCATCTGCCGCGCCGCCAGCGCCGCGAGTGTCTTGGCCTCATTGGCCGCCTTGCAATCGGGGCAGCCGCCGGCGATCGGCGCGGGGGCCTTCATCAGCCCACCCGTATCGGGGCTGGGCCCGGCGGCGACGTCGGTGGAGGGGATCGGCGCAGCATAAGGCTCGCTGGGCGGGCGGATCGAGTCCGCATTGGCCTTTTGCGCCAGTTGCGGGTCGACCATGATCTGGTCCTGCAACGCGCCGGTCAGCAGGGGGTCACTGGCGTTGTTGGAGATGCCCTGCGCCAGTTCGTCATCAAGCGTGTCGATGCTGCGGTCCTGCGAATTGCCGCCGCCGCACGCGGCCAGCGCGAGGGGAAGCAGCAAAGAAAGGGGGGCGAGACGGGTCATCCCTCCGCCATGCCCCAAACACGGTTAAGGAAGCGTTGGCGGTCGCGTACTGTGGTATCTTGATAATACACTGGCCGGGCGCTACATTCGGGTCATGCTCAATATCGTCTCGATCCTGATCGGCCTGGTCGCGCTGGCCTTTGCCATTCCCGGCCTGATCCCGCTGCTGGGCGCGATCAACTATATCGCCATCCCGATCGCTGTGGTCGGCGCGGCCATCGGCGTGCTGTCGCGCTCCAACGGCGGCCGCAACTTCAACCTGCTGGTGCTGATCGTGGCGGCGGTCCGCCTGTGGATGGGCGGCTTCATCTTCTGATGTGAAAAGGGCCCGGCGGTCGCCGCCGAGCCCGTTTCGTTCGATCCGCCGGTGGCGATCAGCGGCAGCGCACGTTGCCCTTGTCGATCGCGTTGCCGAGCGCACCGCCCGCCGCCGCGCCGAGCAGCGTTCCGAGCAGGCCATCCCCGCGCCCCGCGATGCTGTTGCCGAGCAGGCCGCCGGCGACGCCGCCAACGATCAGGCCGGTGGTACCGTCGTTGCGGCGGCAATAATAGCGACCGTTGCTGCCGCGATAGATGCGGTCCTGCCGGGTCAGGCGACGTTCCTTGTAGTAACGTCCGTCGCGATAGTAGCGCGCCGCATCATAGCTGCGCTGGCCGCGTTCCGGCCGATTATAGTCGTAGTTGCGATACTGCTGCCAGTTGCGGCTGTTGTTGTTGCGATTGTCGTGTCGCTGGGCGTCGGCCGGCACGGCGGGAAGCGCCATTGCGGCGATCGCAGCCATCAGAATCGGAATGCGCATCGAAATCCTCCTCAAAATTGCACCGGACCAACGTCCGTGGCGCGCCACGGTTGCGCCCCGCGCAAGCCAAAGGAGACTTTTATTACGCGTCCGTGTCAATCCGACTGCCGCCGGGATAGGCGAACAGCAGGTCGGCGCCCGGTTGCGCCACGATCTCGCAATCGCCGATCAGCGTCAGGCATTCGCCGGCGCGGAAGCCGATTCCATCGACCGCGCCTTCACCCGCCACCGCGATCAGCCAGCCGGTGGTTTCCGCAGGCATGGCGAAGTGGCGGCGCCCCGCCGGCCAGCGCTCGAGCACGAACTTCGGCCCTTCGACCAGGATCGTCCGGTCGTCGGCGACGCGGCCCGGCATCGGCGGCGCGACATAGGGCCCGGTGCGGGCGACCGCGACTCCGCCGTCGAGGTGCAGCTCGCGCGGCCGGCCGTAATCATACAGGCGATAGGTCGTTTCCGAATTCTGCTGGACCTCGATCAGCGTCAGTCCGGGGCCGATGGCGTGGATGGTGCCCGACGCGC
The DNA here is from genome assembly GCF_035555815.1 of Sphingomonas sp. Lineage (GTDB taxonomy): Bacteria > Pseudomonadota > Alphaproteobacteria > Sphingomonadales > Sphingomonadaceae > Sphingomonas. The sequence goes on along the minus strand of NZ_DATMGG010000133.1, from coordinate 7,196 downwards.
AATAGAAGAAGTCGCCCGCCTTGACCGGTTTCCAGTCGATCAATCGTTCGATCGATCCATCGAGCGCGGCCGCGCGCAGCGCGTCGGGCGCGACCGTGTCGCGCGTGCCGATCCCGATCGTCGCGCCGGGTTCGGCGGCCAGAATCACCCAGCATTCGTCCTTGCCGCGCGGCAGCCCGCGCGCATGGGCCTCCGCATCGTCGGGGTGGACCTGGACCGACAATTTTTCGTTGGTGAACAGATATTTGATCAACAGGTCGGGGGTGCTGTCGCCCGGCGCCTGGAACCACACTTCACCGACCGGATCGGCGCCCGGAGCAGGATCGGCGAATCCGGGCCAAAGCTGGTGCCGCCCCCATGGCTTCTCGACTCGGTGGGTGGCGAGCAGGGTCGCGGTCATGGTCGAAATCCCCGAAATGGAAAGCCCGGACGGGCCGGTCGCGTCACCCTGCATAACGCGGCTCACCGCAGGGTCGATCCCGACGATACGAAAAGGATTGGCTGGCCGCCATGCGCTGGGCTAGACACGCGCCCCATGCGTATCACCAGGTTTCGCGCCGCCGCCCTCGCGCTTGTCAGCCTCAGCGTTCTCGCCACCGCCGGCTGTGCCCGTCGCGGCAATCGCGCGGACACGCCCTACGTCGCGCGCGACGTCGGCACGCTCTATTCCGCGGCGAAGCTGCGGCTGGACCGGCACGACTATAAGCTCGCGGCCGCGCTGTTCGACGAGGTCGAGCGCCAGCACCCCTATTCGATCTGGGCGCGCCGCGCGCAGTTGATGGGGGCGTTCAGCTATTACCTCGACCGCGACTATACCAACGCGATCCAGTCGGCGCAGCGGTTCCTGTCGGTCCATCCCGGCAACCGCGACGCGCCCTATGCCTATTATCTGGTCGCGCTCAGCTATTACGAGCAGATCAACGACGTCACCCGCGACCAGAAGATCTCGCAGCAAGCGCTCGACGCGCTGGGCGAGTTGATGCGCCGCTATCCCAACACCCGCTACGCCGCCGACGCGCGGCTAAAGGTCGATCTGGTGCGCGATCACCTGGCCGGCAAGGAGATGGAGATCGGCCGCTTCTATGAGGATCGCGGCCAGTGGCTGGCGGCGTCGATGCGGTTCCGCGCGGTGGTCGATCAATATGACACCACCACCCACGCGCCCGAGGCGCTGATGCGCCTGACCGAGACCTATCTCGCGTTGGGCGTCCATGACGAGGCCAAGAAATCGGCGGCGGTGCTGGGCGTCAACTATCCCGGCAGCAAATGGTATGAGCGCGCGTACAAGCTGATCCAGGAGCATCCGCCCAGCACCGTCGCGGCCGACACCGGGCCGCTGCTGCCGCAGACGCCCGCCACGGATCGCAAGCGCCGCAAACGCTGACTTCCGCCGGGTGCCCGCCCGTGGCACAGCAACCGCGATGCTGACCGCGCTGGCCATTCGGGATGTCGTGCTGATCGAGGCGCTCGACCTCGATTTCGCGCCGGGCCTTGGCGTGCTGACCGGGGAAACCGGTGCGGGCAAGTCGATCCTGCTCGACGCGCTGGGGCTGGCGCTCGGCGCGCGCGCCGACAGCGCGCTGGTCCGCCACGGCGCGACTCAGGCCAGCGTCACCGCGACGTTCGACCTGCCGGTCGACGGCGCAATCGAATCGATGCTGGCGCAGAACGGGCTGGAACTGGAGCCGGGCGAGCCGCTCATCATCCGCCGAATCGTCAAGGGCGACGGCGGCAGTCGCGCCTTCGTCAACGATCAGCCGGCGTCGGTCGGGCTGCTGCGCGAACTGGGCGGGCAATTGGTCGAGATCCACGGCCAGCATGACGATCGCGGCCTGCTCAACCCGCGCGGCCACCGCGCGTTGCTCGACGCGTTCGGGCGGCTCGATGCGGGCGCGGTGGCGATCGCGCACCGGGCGTGGCGCGCGGCGGAGGATGCGCTGGCGGTCGCCCGCGCGGAACAGGACAGCGCCGAGGCCGATCGCGACTGGCTGACCCATGCCGTGGCCGAACTGCGCGGGCTTGCCGCCGAACCCGGCGAGGAGGTGGCGCTGGCCGATCGCCGCGCGGCGATGCAGCGCGGGGAAAAGGTCGCCGGCGAGTTGGCGGCGGTCGCCGCGCTGCTCGATGGATCGGACGGCGGGCTGGCGCGGCTGCGGCAGGCGGCGCGCATCCTCGATCGGATCGCCGATGCGCACCCGGCGCTGGGCGAATCGCTGGCGGCGATCGATCGCGCGCTGGTCGAGGGGGACGGCGCTCAGGCATCGGTGGATGCCGCCGCCGACGCGCTGGCGTTCGATCCCGCCGCGCTGGAGGCCGATGAGACCCGGCTCTTCGAACTGCGCGCGGTCGCCCGCAAGCATCGCGTCCAGCCCGACGAACTCGCCGCGCTGACCGAGGAACTGGCCGGCCGGCTGGCGCGGCTGGAAAGCGGCGGGCAGGGGATCGCCGCGTTGGAGGCCGCGCTGGCGGAAAAGGCCGGGGCCTATCAGGCCGCGGCGGAGGCGCTGTCGGCGGGACGGACGGCGGCGGGGGCGCGGCTGGACGCGGCCGTGATGGCCGAGCTGGCGCCGCTCAAGCTCGACGCCGCGCGCTTCCGCACCGCGATCGAGCCGCTGCCGCGCGATCAATGGGGCGTCCACGGCGCCGACCGCGTCGAATTCATGATCTCGACCAATCCCGGCGCGCCGTTCGGGCCGCTGGTCAAGATCGCCAGCGGCGGCGAATTGTCGCGCTTCATCCTCGCGCTCAAGGTGGCGCTGGCGGAGGAGGGCGCGGCGCGGACGCTGGTGTTCGACGAGATCGATCGCGGCGTCGGCGGCGCGGTGGCCAGCGCGATCGGTGAGCGGCTGGCGCGGCTGGCGGAGAGCGCGCAGGTGCTGGTGGTGACTCACAGCCCGCAGGTTGCCGCGCGCGGCGATCGTCACATGCTGATCGCAAAGCGCCACGACGGCATCGTCACCCGCACCGGCGTCACCCCGCTCGACCCCGACCAGCGGCGGGAAGAGATCGCACGTATGCTGTCGGGCGCCGAGATCACCGATGAGGCGCGCGCGCAGGCGGAGCGGCTGCTCGCCGCCTGAACGAACTCGCCGGCTCCGCCATCGTCTGCGACAAAATTCCGCCATTCGCGCCACAACCGCGCGACACTGCGGCGCGATACCCCCTCTTGTCCGATCGACGGACACGAAATGAGGAGTGCGTATCATGAACCGGATCACCAGGATCATCACCGGCATCGGACTGGCCAGCGCGGTGGTCGTTCCCTCCATGGCGAGTGCGCAGGCATGGCAGAACATCAACGCCCGTCAGGCCCGGCTGGAGCAGCAGATCAACCAGGGGGTGCGTTCCGGCGCGCTGACCCGCAACGAGGCGAGCCAACTGCGCAACGAGTTCCGCTCGATCAGCCGGCTTGAGGCGCGCTACCGCGTCAACGGGCTGAGCCTGTCGGAACGGCGCGACCTCGACCGCCGCTTCGACGCGCTGTCGGCGAAGATCCGCTATGAGAAGAACGACCGGCAGGGCCGCCACGGCCGCCGCTGATCGATAGTGGATAGAAAAGGGCAGGCCCTGTCGGCGACGGCGGGGCCTGTCGTCGTGTTCAACGCAGCGGCTTGCCCGAATCCTTCCACTTGTCGAGCACCTGCGAATCGTTGGGCAGCGCGGCATATTCGGGCTGCGGCGTGCCGCTCTGGCTGTGCGCGGCGACGATCTCCGCGACCGGCGTCGGCACCTTGATCGCCGGCGATAGCGCGGCGATCACCGGGGCAGGGATCGCCTCGGGCACCGGGACGATCACGTCGCCGCGCGGGTGCGGCGCGGCGTCAGGCTCATGTCCCGAATAGGGCTGGTTGAACGCGGCGGCGGTGCCCCACCAGCCTTTCCAGCGGTGAAAGAAATGCGCGCCGAACACGCCGGTCATCACCAGGCTCTTCTGCCACGACGGGCGGACGGCATAGGTATGGTAATGGGTGGCGAGCCCGACCGGCGCGAACACGCGGCCGGCCAGCGCCAGCGCGGCGGTGCGGCGCGCGCGCTCCCATGCCGCGCGCATCGGCACCCGCGCCATCGCGCCGTCGCAGGCGAAGCTGAACTGACAGCCGGCGCGCTCTGATCCCTGATAGACCACGCCGCACACGCTGGGCGGGAAAGCGGGATGGCGGACGCGGTTGAGAATCACCTGCGCCACCGCCGCCTGCCCGTCGTCGGGCTCGCTCGCCGCTTCGTAATAGATCGCGGTGGTCAGGCATTGGAGCGCACGCGCCTGGTCGCCCGATGTGCCGCGCAACACAAACGGTTGAGCGGGGCGGATCGTCGCATCGATCACCGCGTTCTGCGGCACCGGGAGATCGGGCAGGGCGATGGTGCCGGTGACGCCGGCGACCGGCGCGGCGACCTCCGATATGCGCGCGCTATCCTCGGCATAGAGCAGCGCGGCGCCGGGGAAATGGTCCTGCGATTCATAGTTGGCGGCGACGACGGCGGCGCGCGGCGCGGGTGTCGGGGTGTCGAGGTGGGTCAGCCCGGCCTGAGCCGAAAAACCGGCGCCGATCAATGACACCAGCGCCACCGCCAGCGTTCCCCGCGCCCGTTGTCCAGATAGCCGCCGCCCGATCACCCGCGCGCCATAGCCCGAATCACCCGCCCGCGCGCGGGCCGATTCGGCGGTGTCCCGCGGCGATACGGTTGATGGTTAAGCTAACCCCTTGACCCGCCCCGCCGTCTCAGTCGTCGTCGCGCTTGCCACGGTTGCGCCCGGCATAGAGCAGCGCCGCCGCCACCGCCGCCGATCCAACGCCGACACCCAGTCCGATTGCGCCGATCGACCAGCCATTGCCCTTTTTGTCGCCCGATCTGGCGCGTTCCTTGCGCGCCTTGGCGTCCTTGGCGGCGGCCATGATCTCGTTCTGCTCTTCGGACACTCTACTCTCCTTTTGAACCGAGATATTGCGCGCGGAAGCCGCTGGCAAACGCTGTCAGCCGCTGTTCCGCGATCGCCGCGCGCAGATCCGCCATCAACGCCTGATAGAAGCAGAGGTTGTGCTCGGTCATCAGCATCGCGCCCAGAATCTCGCCGGCGCGGACCAGATGGTGCAGATAGGCGCGGCTCCACCCCGCGCAGACCGGGCAACCGCACGCCGGGTCGAGCGGTCCCTGATCCTCCGCGAAGCGGGCGTTGCGGATGTTGATCGGTCCCGTGCGGGTGAACGCCTGCCCGGTGCGGCCGCTGCGGGTGGGCAGCACGCAATCGAACATGTCGATGCCGCGTTCCACCGCGCCGACGATGTCGTCGGGCTTTCCCACGCCCATCAGGTAGCGTGGCCGGTCGGCCGGAAGCTGGCCGGGCGCATAGTCGAGCACGCCGAACATGGCCTCCTGCCCCTCGCCGACCGCGAGCCCGCCGACCGCATAGCCGTCGAACCCGATGTCCGTCAGCGCGTCCGCCGATGCCTTTCGCAGCCCCTCGTCGAGCGCGCCCTGCTGGATGCCGAAGATCGCGTTGGCCTGCGCATGGTCCTCCGCCGCGAAGAAGGCGTCACGGCTGCGCCTGGCCCAGCGCATCGAGCGCTCCATCGCCGCCGCCTGCACGTCGCGAGTCGCGGTGGTGGGGACCAGTTCGTCGAACGCCATGGTGACGGAACTGCCGAGCAGGCGCTGGATTTCGATCGAGCGTTCCGGCGAGAGCATGTGGCGGCTACCGTCGAGGTGCGACTTGAACGACACCCCTTCCTCGCTGCGGGTGGTCAGGTCGGCGAGGCTCATCACCTGATAGCCGCCCGAATCGGTCAGGACCGGCCGATCCCAGCCCATGAAATCGTGCAGCCCGCCCAGCCGCGCGACCCGCTCCGCGCCGGGGCGCAGCATCAGGTGGTAGGTGTTGCCCAGGATGATGTCGGCACCGCCCGCGCGGACGTCGGCGGGTTTCATCGCCTTGACGGTGGCGGCGGTGCCGACCGGCATGAAGGCGGGGGTGCGGATCGTGCCGCGCCGCATCGCGATCGCGCCGGTGCGCGCGCGGCCGTCGGTGGAGTCGATGGTGAACTGGAAACGGGGAGCCATGGGCTCCCCATGCCGCGTGCGATTCGCTCTGTCGACTGGCACGTCGCGCTCGGGCAGGGTGCGCCGTCATGACGACGAGACCGGCGACCAACCTCTATGCGGACCTGCCGGCGGCGATGCCGGAAGAGGCGTTCACCGAATTGCTGGCGCGCCCGGGCATCCGTATCGAGCGGATCGTGTCGCGCGGGCAGGTCACGCCGGCGGATGCGCCGATGGTGCAGGACCATGATGAATGGGTGCTACTGCTGGGCGGCACGGCGGGATTGCGGATCGAGGACGCGCCAGACATCGAATTGGTGCCCGGCGATTGCGTGATGATCACGCGGGGACGGCGTCATTGGGTGACGCACACCAGTGCCGAACCGCCGACGCTATGGCTGGCGATCCACCTCGGTCAACGGTGATCGCGCAGATAGGCGACGATGTCGTCCGGGGTGCGGAAAAAGGCGTCGGGGCGCAGCGCGATCAGCGCATCCTCGCTGGCATAGCCCCACGATACCGCGCCGGTCCGCATACCCACTTCGCGCGCGGCGTCGATGTCGCGGGTCTCGTCGCCGATCGAGATGACCTCGTTCGGGGCCAGCCCCATCTGGCGCAATACCCGGCGGAACTTGCGCGCCTTGCCGAACAGCGAACTGCCCGCCGCCCACGCCTCGAAATGCCCCGCGTTGCCCGCGCCCAGGATCGCGCGGGCGTTGTCGGCGGCGTTGGACGTCACCAGCCCCATCCGCACCCCGCCGGTGGCCAGCGTGGCGAGCAGGCCGGGGGTGCCCGGAAACAGCTCGATCTGATCGACGTTGCGCGCCACCAGTTGCCGGACATGGCGGGCGATGATCGGCAGCTTCCACCGCGATATGCCCAGATAGGCGATCACCTCGCGCGAGGTGCGGTGGCGCAGCATCTCGATCTCGTCGTCGCCGACCTCACGGAAGCGGAAGCGGCGCGCGAGCTGGTTGACGACGGTCAGGAACCAGTCGCCGCTGTTCGACAGCGTGCCGTCGAAATCGAAGATGACCGCCTTGATCGGACTGGCCCCCGGTTCAGCCATGCGCGCGCCGATCACCATGCAACCGGCACGTGGCTCCGTCCTCGACCTCGATCTGGACGGTGGCGTGGCTGATCGCGAAATCATGCGCAAG
>NZ_DATMGG010000132.1:0-8825 GCF_035555815.1 Sphingomonas sp. | reverse complement strand
GCCCCAGGTTGCCGACCAATATGACCTTGTTGACGCTGCCCGCCATGGAAATTCCCTACAAACCGATTGCCGTCGCGATCCAATAGGTCGCTCCCGCAGCGATGTAGGCCAACGCGAACAGGTAGCCAACCATGAACGCTGGCCATTTCCACCCGTTGGTCTCGCGGCGGGTGACGGCGATGGTCGAGATGCATTGCGGCGCGAACACGAACCACATCAGAAAGGCGAGCGCGGTCGGCAGGCTCCAGCGGTCCTTGAGCCGGTCCTGGATGCGGCCTTCGTTGGCGGCGTCGGTGCCGTCGATCGCATAGACGGTGCCGATCGCCGCCACCGCCACCTCGCGCGCCGCCATCGCCGGCAGCAGCGCCAGCGAGATGTCGCGATTGAAGCCGATCGGCTTCACCACATATTCGATGCCGTGGCCGATGCGGCCGGCGATCGAATAATCGACCTGCGACACGTCGGACCCGATGGGCGCCTTGGGAAAGCTGAGCAGCAGCCACAGCACCACCGTGGTCGCGGCGATGATCGTGCCGGCGCGCTTGAGAAAGATCACCGCGCGCTGCCACAGCCCCAGCACCACGTCGCGCACGCTGGGCCACTGGTATTTGGGCATCTCCATCATGAAGCCCGACGATTCGCCCCTGGTCACCGTCCGCCGCAGCACCAGCGCGACGCCGTAAGCGCCCAGCACCCCGGTGATCAGAAGGCCGAACATGACAAGCCCCTGCAACCGCACGAACGGCAGCACCTGGGTGTCGGGGATCATCGCGCCGATAATGAGGGTGTAGACCGGCCACCGCGCCGAACAGGTCATCAGCGGCGCGATCAGGATGGTGGTCAGCCGGTCCTTCTCGTCGTCGATGGTGCGGGTCGCCATGATGCCCGGCACCGCACAGGCAAAGGACGAGAGCAGCGGGATGAACGCGCGCCCCGACAGCCCGACGCTGGCCATCAGCCGGTCCATCAGGAACGCCGCGCGGACCATGTAGCCGGTCGATTCGAGCACGAGGATGAACAGGAACAGGATCAGGATCTGCGGCAGGAACACCAGCACCGCGCCGACCCCGGCGATCAGCCCGTCGGTGATCAGCGAGCGCAGGAAGCCGTCGGGCATCACCTCGCTCACCCAGCCGCCCAGCGCGGTGAAGCCGGCATCGATCGCGTCGGCGGGCACCGTCGCCCAAGTGAACACCGCCTGGAACATCACGAACAGCAGCGCGAGCAGCAGGATCGGCCCCGCCACCGGATGCAGCGCCACCGCGTCGAGCCGGTGCGTCCAGCGCCGCACCGCCGTCTCGGACAGGGTGGCGTGGGTGGCGATCGCACGGGCGCGGCGCTGGAGGACGGCGATGTCCTCCTCGACATGCCCGTCGCCCGCGCGAAGCGCGCGCGCGCCGCCGATGCCGACGACCTCACCCAGCCGCGCCTTCAATTCGTCGATCCCGCGCCGGCGCACCGCGACGGTCGGCACCACCGGCACGCCGAGTTCGGCGGCCAGCCGTTCGGGGTCGAGCTTCAGCCCGTCGCGTTCGGCCAGGTCGAACATGTTGAGCGCGATCACCACCGGCGTGCCCAGCGCGATCAGCTGGAGCGCGAAACGCAGGTGGTTGTCGAGGTTGGCGGCGTCGATCACCACCACGATCGCGTCAGGCAGCCGCTCCCCCTGCTGCCGCCCCAGCACCACGTCGCGGGTGACGCGCTCGTCGGGAGAGGACGGATCGAGGCTGTACGCGCCGGGCAGGTCGATCAACTCGACCTGGCGCCCATCGGGCAGGCTGGTGCGCCCGACGTGGCGCTCGACGGTGACGCCGGGATAATTGCCGACCTTCTGCCGCGCGCCGGTCATCGCGTTGAACAGGGCGCTCTTGCCCGCGTTGGGATTACCGACGAGCGCGATCAGCGGCGCAACGGAGACGGGAGCGTCCATGATATCGACTCAGTTGGCGGGGGCGACGTGGATGGCCTGGCCGACGTGGCGGCGCAGCGCCACCGTCATCCTGCCGATGCGGCAGGCGATCGGCCCGCTGCCCAGCGTCGCGCGGTGCATCATCTCGACCTCGACGCCCTCGTCCAGCCCCAGCTCGCGCAGCCGTCGCGCCTCGGGCACGCTCAGCATGTCCCAATCGACGGCGGCCACCACCCCGCGCGTCTTGCGCGGAAGCTGGCCCAGCCGAATCAGCGGGGGAAAGGCGGTGGGAGCGTTCATTGCTGCGAATGATTATCGATAGTGAAGACGCGCCGCGAGCACAATGGCCCACGATGGGTCGGGCTGCACAATCACCGGGCCGATAGCACGCCCTTTCCTCCCGCCGTCACCCAGACCTCCGTGCCGAAATCCACCGCGCGGCAGAGGAGGGACAAGACGCTCAGGGCGCGGCGGATGCGGCTTTGCGTGCCCCGGCACGCGCGCCGGAGGACGAAAAGGAACGCGGAGAATCGCCCTACCGCACCGGATAGCGCAGCCGGCCGACGAATCGCGACAGGCTGGGGCGGCGTTGCGCGCGCATCAGCACGCCAGCCTTGGTCTTTTCGAACGCCATGATCCCGTCGATGCGGCGCTGGAGGAACGCGCTCGTTTCCGCGTGCCCGTCGCTGTCGTCGCCCAGGAACACCTGCACCGTCGCGGCATGGACGCCACCCAGCATCGCCCGTTTGGTATAATGATTATAGTCGGTCGCGGTGTCGCCCGCCGCGCGCCACATCACGTCCGCCGATCGCCAGCCAAGCCGCGCGGCACGCGGGAGGTTCTGCGGCATCGCCAGCACCGCCAGCGCGCGGCGCAACGCCTCTCGCGATCCGGCGAGCAGGGCGAGCCGCGCCTCGACCAGGCCGGCGATCCTTTGCCGCACCTTCATCGTCGCCAGCACCTCTGGCGGCAGCTTGGCCAACATTCGCCGGTCGATGTCGGCGAACCAGGCATCGATCATCTCGATCGCGCCGCCGGGCCAGGCGAGCTTCGCCACGTCGGGATCGACCCCGCGCGCCGCGGCGGCCGCTGCGACCGCGCGCGCGGTCCAGCCGTCGAACGCCGCGTTGCCGGCGACGTCGCCGATCAGCGCGGCGCGAATCTCGTCGAGGGTGGCGTCTTTCAGGTCAGCCATGCGTCTTCCTCTGCGCCTGCGCGCCGACCGGCGCAAGCTGCACCGGCGTCCGCCCGCCCTTGCGCACCAGCACCAGCGCGACCGCGACCAGCCCGGCGCCGACGAAGTCGAGCCCGCCCAGCCGCTCGCCATAGGCGATCCAGCCGATCGCCCCGGATACCACCGGCTGCGCGAGCAGACCGATGCCGACCACCAGCGGCGACAATTTGCCCAGCGCGTAGATCATCAGCCCCTGGCCGAACACCTGGCTGACCATCGCCAGCGCGAACACCCCGCCCCAATGGCCGGGCAGGATCGATTCGCCGAACAGCACCGTGGCGACGAGCAGCAGCGGCACGCTGGCGATGCTCGACAGCGCCAGCGCCGGCAGCGGCGCCATCGTCTCGCGCACCCGCGACATCAGGATGAAATAGACGGTGTAGAACAGCCCCGCGCCCAGGCACAGGAGATCGCCGACCAGGTTTTCGGGCGAAAGCTGTGCCGAACGTCCAAGCAGCAGCCCACCGCCCGCCGCCGCCAGCCCCAGCGCGATCGCCTGCAACCGCGTCGGCCAGGCGCGGGCGATGATGAAGCCGTAGACCGGGAAGATCAGCGTCGCGACGTTGCCGAACAGCGTCGAATTGGCCAGCGTGGTCTGGAGGATGCCCGCGTGCCAACTGGCCAGATCGGCGGCAAAGGCGAGGCCGCTCAACCCCAGCACCCACCACAGCCCCCTTGCCCGCCGGATCGGCTGCTGCCGCAACAACAAAGATGCGCCCATCAGCACCGGCGCCGCCAACATCATCCGCCAGAACGCGGCGGCGACCGGCCCGGAATCGGCCATCCGCACGAACCACGGGCCAAAGGCGAGCGCGACATTCGCCGCCACCAGCGCGATCAGCGGTAAGATTTGACTTTGCGCCGGGGCAGCTTTTCTTGGGGCGTCATCCTGATGCATGACGCCCCATAACGCCCTAGCTTGTTCGCGTCGCCCCTTCAGCAAGGTTCCAGAAAATCATGCCAAGCCTGTTTGACCCGATCGATCTTGGCGCGATCCGCGCGCCCAACCGCATGTTGATGGCGCCGCTGACGCGCGGCCGCTCGACCGACGGCCATGTGCCGACGTCGGTGATGATTGACTATTATCGCCAGCGCGCCGGCGCCGGCCTGATCATCACCGAAGGCACCGGCATCAGCCGCGAAGGGATGGGCTGGCCCAAGGCACCGGGCCTGTGGACGGAAGAGCAGGTCGAGGCGTGGAAGCCGGTGACCGAGGCGGTCCACGCCGCGGGCGGCCGGATCGTGCCGCAGCTGTGGCACCTGGGCCGGCTGGCACGACCGGCGGTGATCGGGATGACGCCGCTGTCCTCTTCGGCGATCGAGGCGCCCTACATTCCCGGCAAGCCGACACCCTATACCTTGCCGCGCGCGGCGACCATCGACGACATCCGGCGGGTGATCGACGATTTCGGCACCGCGGCGCGCAACGCGATCCGCGCCGGCTTCGACGGGGTCGCGCTGCATGGCGCCAATGGCTATCTGATCGACCAGTTCCTGCGCGACAGCGTCAACCACCGCGACGACGACTATGGCGGCGCGCCTGAAAACCGCATCCGGCTGCTGATCGAAGTGGTCGACCGGCTGATCGCTGAGGTGGGCGCGGACCGCACCGGCGTGCGACTGTCGCCCAATGGCGAGACGCAGGGCGCGGATGACAGCGATCCCGAATCGGTGTTCGTCCCGGCCGCACGGGCACTCGCCGAACGCAACATCGCGTTCCTCGAGCTGCGCGAACTGTCGCCGACCGGCACGTTCGGCAACAGCGAGGCGCCCAAACTCTCGCCCGCGATCCGCAAGGTATTTCCGGGGCCGCTGGTGCTCAACCAGGATTATGACGCCACCAGCGCGCAGGCCGACCTCGACAGTGGCGTCGCCGACGCGATCGCGTTCGGGCGCCCTTTCCTCGCCAATCCTGATCTGGTCGAGCGGTTCCGGCGCGGCGCGGCGCTCAACAGCCCGGACACGCGCACCTTCTACACGGACGGGGCAAAGGGCTACACCGACTATCCGACGCTGGAGGAATCGGTCGCGGCGTGATCGTAGCGATCGAGCCAGGTGGTGACGGCACTGCGGATGCCGTCACGCACCGGCCGCTGGGTCAGCATCAGCGGCGCGAGCAGCAGCCACGGCCAGACAAAGGCCAGCCCGGCGAACACCAGCACCAGCAGGATGCCGATCACCCGCACGCCCTGCACCATGTCCGCCCCGCCGGGATCGAGCGCGAGCGTGCGCGGCCCCTTCCTGTCGTAAAAAGGTTGGGTGACGAGTTGCGCGCGCCCGTCGAATTCGGTGCGACGCGCCTGCGCGACCGGCGACGGTTTCGCCATCGGCACAGAGGAGGAGGAGGTGGTGGTGGTGGTGGCGCGCGCAGGTAACGAAGGGCGATCGTGCGTCACCGCCCGGCCGCTTCGCGTATCGATCACGACCAGCCGCCGGCCGCGCTCGACGACCTTGTAGCGGCTGGGCGGGATGTCGGTCACGCGACCCCGAATCGTTCCTTGAGCGCCAGCATCGCCAGTGCCGCCTGCGCCGCGCCGCCGCCCTTGTCGCTTTGCGCGGGATCGGCGCGGACGATCGCCTGCGCCTCGTTCTCGGTGGTCAGGATGCCGTTGCCGACCGCCAGTCCGTCCATCGACAGCGCCATCAGCCCGCGCGCGCTTTCGCCCGCGACGATCTCGAAATGATAGGTCTCGCCGCGGATCACCACGCCGAGCGCGACATAGGCGTCATAGCGGCCGCTTTCCGCCGCCAGCGAGACCGCCGCCGGCAGCTCCAGCGCGCCGGGCACGGTCACTGTCTCATGGCTGTGCCCGGCCGCCTCGATCGCGGCGCGGGCCCCGGCCAGCAGCATGTCGTTGAGATGGGCGTAGAACCGCGCCTCGGCGATCAGGACGTGCGCCATCAGTCGGCCCCGCCGCAATCGATCGCGCGCTCGCCGACGATCGACAGGCCATAGCCGTCGAGCCCGACCAGCGTGTGGTGCGTATTGGTAAGCAAGATCATGTCCTGGACCCCGAGTTCGGTGAGAATCATCGCGCCAACGCCGTAATCGCGCAACTCCTCCATATCGACCGGCAGAGTGCCCGTGCGCGCCTGCAACGCGAGCGTGAACTGGTCGGCGCGCGGCTTGTTGAGCACCACGATCACGCCCGCGCCCGCCGCGCCGATCATCTCCATCGATCGCCGCAACAGGCCCGACCGGTCGCCGTCCTCACCGAACACGTCGGGAATGATCGACAATTGGTGCATCCGCACCAGCACCGGCTGTTCGGGATCGATCTTTCCCTTGACCAGCGCGATCTGCTCGGTCCCGGTCGCCTTGTTCCAATAGGTGACGGCGGTCCACTCGCCGCCCCACGCGCTGACGAAATGCGCCTCGGCCTTCTTCTCCACCAGATGGTCGTAGCGGCGGCGATAGGCGATCAGGTCGCGGATCGTGCCGATCTTGAGCCCGTGGGTCTGGGCAAAGCCGATCAGATCGTCGAGCCGCGCCATCGTCCCGTCCTCGCGCATGATCTCGCAGATCACGCCCGACGGGTTGAGCCCGGCCAGCCGCGACACGTCGACCGCCGCCTCGGTATGGCCGGCGCGGACCAGCACGCCGCCGTCGCGCGCGACGAGCGGAAAGACGTGGCCGGGGGTGGTGATATGTTCGACGCCCTTGGTCGAATCGATCGCCACCGCGACCGTGCGCGCGCGGTCACCGGCGGAAATGCCGGTGGTGACTCCCTCGCGCGCCTCGATCGACACGGTAAAGGCGGTCTGGTGGCGAGTGCCGTTCGACTGGCTCATCAGCGGCAGGGCGAGCTGGTCGACGCGCTCGCGGGTCAGCGCCAGGCAGATCAGGCCGCGGCCATGGGTGGCCATGAAGTTGATCGCGTCAGGGGTCGCCATCTGACCGGGGATGATCAGGTCGCCCTCGTTCTCGCGGTCCTCATCGTCGACCAGGATGAACATGCGGCCGTTGCGCGCTTCCTCGATGATCTCCTCGATCGGCACCAGCGCCGGCCCGGCCTCACGCCGGGCAAGGAAGGTTTCGAGCTTGCGCAGCGTGTCGGCGGTGGGGTTCCAGTCCGGCTCGTCGAGGCTGCGCAGCGAGTTGGCGTGGAGCCCGGAGGCGCGGGCCAGGCCGGAGCGGGAAACCTCCCCGGACTGGACAAGATCGCGCAGGCGATCGATCAATTGCGTGCTCATGGCCGGCGTCAATATCACATCACAATGTGATATCAAGCCAGCGAATCACTTCTGGGTGTGATTTTCCAGAACGTCGCGCATCCGACCCAGATAGCGTGCCAGCACGTCGATCTCGAGGTTGACGGGCTGGCCCGCCGCGAGCGTGGCAAAGGTGGTGACGGCGGCGGTGTGCGGGATGATGTTCAGCCCGAATTCGACCCCGCGCGCGGTATCGGCGACCGCGTTGACGGTCAGCGACACGCCGTCGACGGTGATCGATCCCTTGGGCGCGATGAACGGCGCGATCTCACGCGGCGCGGCGATGGTCACGCGGTGCGATCCGCCTTCCTCGACCACGCTCGCCACTTCGCCGATGCCGTCGACATGGCCGGTGACGATATGTCCGCCCAGTTCCTCGCCCAGCTTGAGCGCGCGCTCAAGGTTGAGCCGCCGCCCGTCGGTCCATTGCCCCTGTGCGGTGCGGCCGACCGTTTCCCCCGACACGTCGACCGCGAACCAGCCCGGCCCGGTGTCGACCACGGTCAGGCACACCCCCGAACAGGCGATCGAGGCGCCAAGGGCAATGGTGGCGGTGTCATAGCCGGTCTCGATCACCACGCGCAGGTCACCCTGCTGCGCGACCGAGCGGATGGTGCCGATATCGGAGACGATTCCCGTAAACATCAGGCGCGCTCGTAAACCTCGAGCGTGTCGGTGCCAAGACGGCGGGTGTCGATCCGCCGCCAGCGACCATGAGCGGGCCCGAGATCGGCGAGACCGATGTCGCCCACCGACTGCCGCCCGCCGATCACGATCGGCGCGCGATAGAGCAGCAGCCGGTCGACCAGATCGGCGCGGAGGAACGCGGCGGCGGTCTGCGCGCCCCCTTCCACCAGCAGCCAGTCGACCCCGGCAAGACCCGCCGCCGCATCGGGCGACGATATCGCCGCCCAGCCATCGGGCACCGCGCCGCCGGTCAGCAGCACCCGATGCGGCGTGCGATCCTCCAGCCCGGCCAGCCGCACGTCGAGCCGGGGCGCGTCGGCGTCATAGGTCCCGCGTCCGACCAGGATAGCGTCGGCCCTAGCGCGCTCCAGATGGGCGTGCGCGCGCGATTCGGCGCCGGTGATCCAGCGGCTGGTCCCGTCGGCCAGCGCGATGCACCCGTCGAGCGAGGTCGCCAGCTTGAGCGTGACGTGCGGGCGCGCCCGCGCGCGGCGGGTCAGAAAACCCGCCATGGCCCGCGCCGCGCCGGTCGCGCCGGGTCCAACCTCTACCGTGATCCCGGCATACCGCAGCAGTGCGATGCCGGCGCCGTTCGTGCGCGGATCGGGATCGCCCAGCGCCACCACCACCCGCGCCACCCCGGCCTCCACCAGCAGCGCGGCACAGGCCGGCCCGCGCGCGGACACATGCGCGCACGGCTCGAGCGTGACGTAGGCGGTCGCGCCGCGTGCACCCACGCCCGCCTGCGCCAGCGCCATCGCCTCGGCATGGGGGCGACCACCC
>NZ_DATMGG010000131.1:0-14191 GCF_035555815.1 Sphingomonas sp. | reverse complement strand
GGCGGCGCGCCGTTGTCGCGCCTCGCGGCGGCGCTGCCGAAGGGGATGGGCGCGCTGGCGCGGTCGCGCCTGCTCGCCCGCGTCGCGCTGACGCCGGAGGACATGCCGCTCGCCGACGCGCTGGAGGCGGTGCGGATCGCGGCGGGGGAGGGGCTGATGCTGCTCAATTTCAGCTTCCACTCGCCATCGCTGGAGCCGGGGCACACGCCCTATGTCCGTGACGCGGCGGGGTTGGCGGCGTTCTGGCGCTGGTGGGATGCGGTGCTGGCGCTGCTCGACCGGCGCGGCATCGCCTCCGCCAGCGTCGACGAACTGATCGCGGCGGTGGACGATCGATCACCAAGCACTTGAAAGATGGTCGGGGAGTTCAGCGCCCGATGAGTTCTCGCGCCATCTCTTCCGCAGCCACCTCGGGCTGGCGGCCGCCTGCGGCGGCGCGCCCGAAGATCTCGAGCAGCCGGTCGTGGATTTGGGCGAGGCTGTCCTCGAGGGGCGGGAAGTCGACTCGGCTGCGCCCGGGCATCGTGTAGGTCGCTTCCAGACCGCTGATGATGCCGCCAGCATTCAATACGTAATCAGGGGCGAATAGGATGCCCCGTTCCGCAAGGATCGCGCCCGCCTCGGGGGTCGCGAGCTGGTTGTTCGCGGCTCCAGCCACCGCTCTGGCGCGGACCTGTGTGGCGGTCACCTCGGTGGTGACGCCGCCGAGCGCGCAAGGTACGTAGATGTCCACTTCGGCCTCGTGAATCTTGTCCACCGGCGCAACGCTCGCGCCGAACTGCTCCACGGCTCGCTCCACCTGAGTGCGGCGACGGACCCTGTCGAATCCTGTCGATCTTCTCGACTTCGGAGGCTCAGGTCGTGAACCTGGTGCAAAGCCAGTCGAACCTGAACCAAGCGGTCGCGAGCGCTCGCGCTGCGGAGGACGCTTCTCGTCCCTAAGACGTTCCTGAAGTCGATGCGGCCGCTTTTTGGCGGCGTCCATCGCAAGGACCTCTCTTGCCGTCCATAGCAGCCCCGAAAGCTGTTTCGGGCACACAAATTGTCCATGTTCCGCAAATGCGATTTGTCCAGCCGAGGCGAGGTAGGCAAGCTCCCGCGGCAAGAGACATCCACCCTCGCCGATTGACAAATCGCGGGCGCTGGCAGAGGCCGGCGTCACCGTATACGATCGTTGTCCGGGAGGAATCGCATGAACATCGCGGTGCTGGGCCTGTCGGCCATGCTGTGCGCGGCACTGTTGCCGGGCGGCGCGAACGCTCGCGACCGCAGCCTCGCGCAGGTGACCGCCGCGCCCGATACGCGCGCGGTGCTCAAGGCGATCGACGACGCGCAGGGCGACACGAACCGGCGGCTGGTCGCGATCGGCGGCATCATCTCACCGTCCGGGCAGGAGCAGGCACGTGCCGCGGCAGTCAAGGCGGAGATGGAACACGTCGGCCTGACCCAGGTGACCCAGGACGCGCGGCCCAACGTCGTCGGCGTCATCAAGGGCCGGTCGGGCAGGGCGCTGGTGTTCGTGTCGACGCTCGACGACCTCGCCACCGTCGCCGACCATCAGCGCGCCGCCGGGGTGCCGCCGCGCATCGAGGGCGATCGCATCATCGGCCCGGGCACCAACACCGGCTCGACCGTGGTCGCCATGCTTGCCGCCGCCGAGGCGCTGATCAGGAGCGGGATCAAGCCCGAGCACGACCTGGTGTTCGCCGCCGTCGCGCAGGAGGAGACTGGGCTCGACGGGATGCGCGCGCTCTATCCACAGTACCGCGATCGCGCGGTCGCGTTCGTCGACATATTGGGGGACGGCGACTCGATCAGCTATGGCGCGATCGGCATCCATTGGTGGAAGGTGACCGCCAAGGGGCCGCCGGGACACACGCTGATGGGTGGGCTGCCCAACGTCAACCAGGGAATCGGCCGCGCGGTCGATCGCATCCTGAGCCTGCCCGACCCCACGGCGCACGCCGACAGCAACACCCGCCTCAACATCTCGATCCTGAACAGCGGCGCGGTGTTCAACCACAAGCCGGAAAGCGGCTGGTTCTCGATCGACCTGCGCTCGCTCGACGGCGCGGTGATCGCCGGAATCGAGCGCAGGATGTGGGGGATATTGGATCAGGTCACCGCCGAGACCGGCATCGGTTTCGACAGGGCGGTCGAGAACGAGGTGCCCGCCGGGCAGATTCCGGGCGCGCTGGCCAGCCCGCTGGTGCGATGGAGCGCGGCGATCGCGCAGTCGATGGGGCGCCAGGCCAAGTTGAGCAACGCCGGATCGGCCAACCTCAACATCGCCATCGCCGGCGGAACCCCGGCGATCGGCATCGGCGGAGAACGCGGCGGCCAGCGCGGCTTTGCCGACGAATGGGCCGATGTCGGCGTGCTCAACCGCACGGCCAAGCATGTCGCGCTGCTGGCGCTGACCGTCGGCAACGGTGACGGGTTCCGCGGCGAATCGCCGCGATAAGCTTGGGCGTGGCGCGCGGCGCCACACAGGATAGGATCGCGCGATGACCCGTCGATTCGCCCTGTGCCTGCTAGCGCTGCTGTGCGCGTTCCCCGCCGCCGCCCAGACCCCACCCGCCGATGCCGCTCCAGCGCCAGCGCCAGCGCCGCAACCGGCCGAGACGGTCAGGGTCGCGCTCACCACCACCGCCGGCGCGATCGTGCTCGAACTCGATCGGACGCACGCGCCGATCACCACCGCCAATTTCCTGCGCTATGTCGACGCCAGGCGGTTCGACGGCATCGCCTTTTTCCGGGCGATGAACCTGTCATGGGGCGGGGGGCTGATCCAGGCGGGCATCCGCGACGCCGCCAAGCTGTATCCACCGATCGCGCACGAGCCGACGACGCAGACCGGACTGCATCATACCGAAGGGACGATATCGATGGCGCGGATGGCGCCCGGCACCGCCACCGCCGATTTCACGATCATGCTGGGCGACATGACCGGGCTGGACGCGCACCCCGACCAGCCCGGCGACAATGCCGGCTATGCGGCGTTCGGCCACGTGATCGAGGGGATGGACGTGGTCAAGGCGATCGCCGCGATGCCGGTGTCGGCGACGCTGGGCGAAGGCGTGATGAAGGGCCAGTACCTCGCCCAGCCGGTCAAGATCCTGACCGCGCGGCGGGTGCCCTAGCTCCGCTCCCGGATTCGGGCGCTGCGGGACAAGAATGGCCGCCACCCCTTCTTGCGGGGGTGGCGGCCATGTCGCCTGATCAGCGCGGGCGGCGGGGGGCGGCGCCGCCGAAGGTGACCAGGCTTTCCGAGCCGTCCGCCGACAGCGCCGAAACGCCGATGAACACATCGTCGACGATCAGGTCCTTCAGCGTCGCCTCGACCTCATTGGCGGCCACGTCGCGGTGATCGGTCCAGTCCTGCTTGTCGTTGCGCCGCCAGTGGATGCGATAGCCCGACGCGCCCGGCACCGCCGTCCACGTCACGCTGGTATCGTGCGTGGTGGGGGTCGTCAGGCGCCGCAACGCGACCGAATCGGGCGCGGCGGGGGCGGAGGCGAGGCGCTTGATCGTCGCGACATTGAGCGCGGTGACCTTCGCCAGATAGGGGAAGTCCATCTTGTCCGGCGTGTCGCCGTAATCGATGCCGTTCTCGTCCCGCACGTCCTGATGCTGCTGGCGGTAATTTTCGGTCGCCACGGTGAAGCGCACGGCGGGGTAGCCGAGTTCGAGGAACGGCGAATGGTCGCCGTTGCGCCCGAACCGGTCGGGCCGGCGGACGACGAACACGTCGAGCGCGTTCGGATCGGCCTGCGCGATCTGGTCGATCGCCTTGGCCAGCGACCGGCTGGGGCCATCGTCCTCGCCGCCGTTGCCGCGCCGCGCCATCTGTGCCGCCTGATCTTCGGAGAAGCGGATGCCTTCGGAGAACACGCGCACGCGGTCGGCGACGCGCGCGCCGGTCTGGCCGACGGTGCCGCCGACGATGTCGTTGTTGAGCACGGCGGAGACCTTCCAGCCGCGCTCCTTGGCGGTTTCGGCCAGCAGGATGCCACCGAGCAGACCCTGCTCCTCACCCGACAGCGCGGCATAGATCACCGTCGCCTTGAGCTTCTGGCCGGCAAGAACCCGCGCCGCCTCCAGCACCAGCGCGGTGCCCGACGCGTCGTCGTTGGCGCCCGGCGCGTCGTGGGTCGGGTTCATCACGTCGCTGGGCATGTTGTCGATGTGGCCCTGGACGATCACGTAGCGGCCGGGTTCGCTGCCCGGCTGGATGCCCAGCACGTCGACGACGTTGACCCCGTTGGGCGCGCGCGGGACGGTGAAGACGCGCTGGATCTGCTCGACCTTGATGCAGCCGCCGCACTGCTTGCCGATCTTTTCCATCTCGCCGGCGAACCAGCGCCGCGCGGCGCCGATGCCGCGCTTTGGATCATTCGGGTCCGACAGCGTGTGCCGCGTGCCGAAGCTTACCAGCTTCTCGACCGTCGCCTTTAGCCGGGCCGGGTCGGGCGCGTCCTGCGCGGCGGCCACCGCCGGCAGGGCGACGGCGGCCAGGATGATGGATGAATATCGCATGGAACTCCCCCTTTATGGTTAGTCTTCGCTCGATCCGGCGCGCCGCGAGACGATGGTCCGCCCCTGGCCGTCGTCGTGGACCGCGACCGGCAACGCCACCTCAAGCGCCTCGATGAAGCCCGCCGGGTTGGTGGTGCGGAACATGCCGTTGATCCGCAGATCGGCCGCGTCCGGCGCGACGATGATCTTTTCCGCCGAATATTGGTTCATCTGGTCCACCGCGCTGGCGAGGCGCTGATTGTCGAAGAAGATCTGCCCCTCCGCCCAGCTCAGCGTCTTGTCGGTGTCGACCGTCCGCAACTCGGACGCCGCCGCGCCGGCATAGGCGACGAGCTGCTGGCGCGGCTTCATTATCTGGATTTGCGGCATGGCGCCGGCGACCGGCGCCACCGGGCGGACCGCCACGGCGCCCTCCGCCAGCGTGACGCGCAGTTCACGTGACGACAGCCGGACGTCGAACACGGTGCCCAGCGCGGTGATCGTCCGGTCGCCCGCCTTGACCACGAACGGGCGCTGCCGGTCCTTGGCGACGTGGAACAGCGCGCGCCCGGCGAGCAGCGTGACGTCGCGGCGCGTCCTTCCCAGCCGGGCCGACAGCCGGGCACCGGCATCGAGCGTGACCACGGATCCATCCGCCAGCGTGACCCGCGTCCGTTCGTCGGGCGAGGCGACGTAGACCGTGTCGCGCTGGAACAGCGCGGCGATCTCCGCACGGCGTTCGGTGCCGGGGACGACGATCAGGAACAGCGCCGCGCACGCGGCGACCGCGCCGACCGCGACCAACGCCATCCAGCGGCGGTGATGCGCCTGGACGCTGTTGCGCGCTTCGTCGCGCAGCGCGCTCAGCTCGGGCAGGTCGGCGTTGGCCTGAAGCACGGTCAGCGCCGCCTGCAACCGATCGTGCGCGGCCTGGTGCGCGGGATCCTCCCGCAGCCAGGCGTGGAAGGCCCGGCGATTGCGGACGCTCACCTGGGCACCGCGCAACTGCGCGTCCCAGGCGGCGGCCCGTTCGTCGGCCTGATGTCGCAAAATGCTCATCGGTTGTTCCGCAAGCGATAGAGGAGATGGCTGTTGGCGCGCGCCATGTGCTTTTCGACGGTGCTGAGCGACAGGCCCATGCACCGCGCGATCTCGACCTGGGCGACGCCGTCGAAATGATAGTGGCTGAAGACGATCCGCACCTTTTCGGGCAGCTCCTGGATCGCCGCGATCATGACCTGGAGCGCTTCCCGGCTTTCCAGGATGCGTTCGGGCGAGAATCCCGCCTCATCCTCGATATCGAGGCCGTCGGGCGCGGAGACGATGAACCCGCGGACGCTGGCACGGCGCGCCTTGTCGCGCAGCACGTTGGCGGCGACCTGAAACAGATAGCCCTGGATGTTGGCGATCGCGGCGAGATCGCGCCCGGCCAGGCGGCTGAAGACATCCTGCACCAGATCATCGGCATCCTCGCCCGGTTCCACGCGTCGCTGGAAGAAGCGCAGCAACGGCGCGCGATATTCGGCCGCCACCTCCTCGAGCCGTGGATGTTTGGCGGCAGCTGCCATGCGCGGTCCTCCCGAACATAGGACGCGATACCCGCGCGATCCCGTAAACAAAAGTTCGGGCGAGGGATTGGGGTGGTCGGCCTTATGGCGAGACCTCGCCGCGGCGCCGGTCGGCGCGGGCGTGATCCGCTACGGGTTGTCGTCGACGCTCCACAGCCGGTCGAACGGCGAGGCGAAGTCGCGGCGGTACAAGCTGGCCGTCACGGCGAAGTTCCAGCTTGCGCCGCGCCAAACGGAGCTGTGCAGCCAGCGGAGTCGGGCTTGACCGCATCGGTGGGGTTGGTCCGCCGGACCCGCAGCACGTAGACCCGCCGCTTCGCCATCCTCGGCGAACCGACGTAGCGGATCTGGAACGAGACGTCTTCGGTCTAGGATCCTGACCCTAAGGGCCGCCGCGTCCGTTCAGCTCTTGTCGCGGTCGCGATAGGATTCGTGGCAGGATTTGCAGGTCTGGCCGACGCTGGCCGTCGCCGCCTTGATCGCGTTGATGTCGCCCTTTGCCGCGATCGCGCCATAGCTGGCGGCGGCGTTGGCGAAGGCGGTGCGCTTGGCGGTGAAGTCGGCGGCGTTCTGCCAGATGGCGGGCTTGGCCGCGGTTTTCAGCCCCTGACCGGCCTGGGTGCCGGCGGGAAACCACGTCTGCCTGTGCTGCAGCTGCGCCAGCCGGGCGACGGTGGTCGCGTTCGCCCGGATCACCGCGAGATCGGGCGTGCCCGCCTTCAACTGATCGTTGATCGCCTTGAACGATTTGCCCAGATCCGTGTAGCGCGCCTGACGCGCGGCGATCACCTGGCTGGCGGTCGCCGCGATCGCGGCGCTGCCCGACAGGATCATCACCGCGACCGGCAGGGTCCGGGTGAGGTGCTTGGAACGCATTGTTGGTCTCCTCATGGATTCTCGTCAAATTGGATTGCTGTGGCTAGCCGTTGCGTACCACGGCCCAGACGGCGGCGGCGATCACCGCCAGCGCGATCGCGCCATGCCACCAGCGGCCGAAGCGTAGCGCCGGAGCCTCGCCGTCCACACGCTTGCGGCCGGTCACCATCGCCCCGATCAGATTGTCGCGCTTGCCGAACAGATAGAACAGCACCGCGACGATATGGAGCGCCACCACGACCTGCAGCGCGGTGAAGATCCGACCATGCCACTCCGCCAGGCTGCGGCTCGTCTCGAAACTGACCAGCGGTGAGAGCGGGCCGGATTCGAGTCCGTCCAGATCGGTGACGAACAGGCCGATCAGGCACTGCGTCAGCAACAGCCCGAGCATCAGGACGACCGACAGCGCGCCGATCGGGTTGTGGCCGACCCGCGATGGCGGCCCGCGGTGCAGGATGGTGCGCGCGTAGCTGGCGATGCCGGCCGGCCCCGTGACGAAATGGGTGAAGCGCGCGGTCGTACTGCCGGCGAACCCCCAATAGATGCGGAACAGCACCAGCGTCAGGCACGCATAGCCGGCGTAGCGATGCCACTCGAGGTTGGTGCGGTGGGTGTACCACGACGCCGCGAACAGCAGCGCGATCAGCCAGTGGACGACACGCACCCAGCCGTCCCACACGATCACCTTGTTCGATGTCGGACCGGGTTCGCCGCTAACAGTCGCCACGTTGGCCGATCTCCACTTCCCTGATGTGTCCGCTCCCGGCCGGTCACGGTCGGTGGGCGTCTCCTGAGCGGCTTGGGGTGCGCGATGATCGCACCCCAGTCCGGGCGCGAGCGCCTGAGCAACGGCAATATATTCATCGTGCGGCGTCGGCGTCCATATGCCGCGGGGCGTTTTCGTGAGGGCTTGTACAGAAAACCGCCCCGACCGCTCGACGGCGGCTACTCGCCCTGCTTCCAGATCGGTGCGTCGGCGCCCAGGTCGGCGCGTTCGACCTCTTCGTCGTGGCCGGTGCCCGAACTGAGGAACACAAGCCCCATCAGCGCCGCCGCCATCAGGATGGTGAAGCCCACCCCCAGCGCGGTGGCGATGGCGACGTGGATCGGCAGCGGGCCGACCCATTCCCACAGGATCGCCACCGCCGCGCCGGCCGTCACCGCCGCGACCAGCGCCATCCACGACAGCAGCCGGCGATAGCGCGCCCAGGCAAAGGCCGCATAATCGGGATCGTCCAGGCCGCTCGGGGGTTGGTCCATCGCTTCCCATTGCGCGCGTTTCGTGGGATGCTCAAGGACACAAGGCTGATTGGGAGTGGAAGGCGATGACGATCGCGGCGATCCTGGGCGGCAAGGGGCACGACGTCGTTTCGGTGCCCGGCGACGCCCGGCTGGGCGATGTGGTGGCGCTGTTGGCCGAACGGCGGATCGGCGCGGTGCCGGTGGTCGATGGCGGCACGGTGGTCGGCATCTTTTCCGAACGCGACGTGATCCATGCGCTGGCGAGCGAGGGCGCCGCCGCGCTCGACGCGCCGGTGCGAGCGCGGATGACCT
This sequence comes from Sphingomonas sp., assembly GCF_035555815.1. Lineage (GTDB taxonomy): Bacteria > Pseudomonadota > Alphaproteobacteria > Sphingomonadales > Sphingomonadaceae > Sphingomonas. The sequence continues at coordinate 5,675 of NZ_DATMGG010000131.1, read as the reverse complement.
CTCCCGCGCTGACCGTCACCCCGGCCGAGCCGGTGCTGGCCGCGCTGTCGCTGATGACGCGGCGCCGCATCCGCCATCTGCCGGTGATCGAGGACGGCGTCGTGCGCGGCTTCGTGTCGATCGGCGATCTGGTCAAATACCGGATCGACCGCATCGAGAGCGAGGCCAACGCGATGCGCGAGTATATCCAGACGGTCTGACCGCCGGTCGCGCTCAGCGATAGTTGAAGCTGATGCTGATCCGGTCGTCCCTGGCCGTGTTCGGCATCACCTCATGTCGCAGCCAGCTTTCCCACAGGAACACGCCGCCCTCGGCCGGTTCGGCATAGACGAAGGTGTCGGGACGCCCCGGCGCGGCCATCAGCATCGGCAGGCGCGGATCCTCCAGCTTGAGCGCGCCCGATCCGGGCGGCACCGCGACGTACATCGTGCCCGACACCACGCTGTGCGGATGGATATGGCCCGAGTGGGTGCCGCCGGGCTTCAGCACGTTGACCCACAGGCTGTCGAGCCTCAGCCGCTTGCCGCCGAGCTCGAACCCGCAATCGCGGGCGAACGCCGCGACGTGACGGTTGAGCAGCCGGACCAGATCGCCGAAGCGGGGGTCGCGCTGCGGCAGATCGTCGAGCGAGGCGTAGCTGGTGTAGCCGCGATAGCCGTGCTGCCGCGACCACGCCCGCCCGGCGCGATCCTCTGCCGCCAGCGCGCGGCAGGCGTCGGCCAGTTCGGCGACCAGCGCGTCGTCGCCCAGTGCGCCTTCGTAGAAATGGGTCGGAAACAGGCTGCGGATGGTCATTCCCCCAACCTCAGTGCGATGCCGTTCATGAAGCGCGCGTCGTCGCCTTGTGCCAGCCACGGGGCCTCCGCCGCGATCGCGCCCAGCAGGTCGGACAGCGGCTCGATCTCGGTCTTGTGATAATTGCCCAGCACATAGCCGGTCACCCGGTCCTTGTGCCCCGGATGGCCGATACCGATGCGGACCCGGCGAAACGGATCGCCGATGTGCTGGATGGTCGAGCGGATGCCGTTGTGCCCGGCCGCGCCGCCGCCCCGCTTCACCTTGACCTTCATCGGCACCAGATCGAGTTCGTCGTAGAAGACGGTCACGTCCTCGGGCGCCAGCTTGTAGAAATCCATCGCCGCGCGGATGGCCCGGCCGCTTTCGTTCATGAAGGTCGCGGGCTTCAGCAGCACGATCTTGTCGCCGCCGACGCGGCCGTCCTGCACCCAGCCCTGGAACTGCTTCTTGGGCGCGGAAGAAGCCTGCACGGCGGCGATCGCGTCGACGGCCATGAAGCCGACGTTGTGGCGGTGCATCGCATATTCGGGCCCGGGATTGCCGAGGCCGACCCAGAGCTGCATGGCGCGTTTCCCCGATCAGGAGGCCGAAAACGACGATCGCCCCCGCACGCGGGTGCAGGGGCGACCTATCGAACCGTGACTGTGGAGGAAAGGCTTACGCGCCTTCGCCCTCTTCAGCGGCGTCGGTCTGGGTGTCGCCTTCGCTCGACTTGAGCGCCGACGGCGCAACCACGGTGGCGATGGTGAAGTCGCGGTCGGTGATCGCCGACTGCGCACCCTTCGGCAGCGTCACCGCCGAGATATGCAGCGCGTCGCCGACTTCGAGACCCTTGAGCGAGATCCGGATATCGTCCGGGATGCTCGCCGCGTCGCACACCAGTTCCAGCTCATGGCGGACGATGTTGAGCACGCCGCCGCGCTTGATGCCGGGCGCGTCCTCTTCATCGACGAACACGATCGGCACCGCGACGGTGACGGTGGCGTGTTCGGAGATCCGCAGGAAATCGACGTGGAGCGGACGGTCGGTGACCGGATGGAACGCGACGTCCTTCGGCAGGGTGCGCTCGCCGCCCACCATCACCACCGAATTCATGAAGTGGCCGGTCATCAGCGCCTTGACCAGCTCGCGCTCGTTCAGGCTGATCCCGACCGGATCCTTCTTGTTGCCGTAGATGACGGCGGGGACGCGGCCTTCGCGACGCAGTGCCCGGGAGGCTCCCTTGCCAGCCCGGTCCCGCGTCTCGGCCGACAGCGTAAGCGCTTCGCTCATTGTCGATTCCGATCTTGGGTTGAGGTTTCAAATGTCTTTGCCGGGCGAGCCTCCAGGGATGACCCCGCCACGACAAGCGCGCGCCCTTAACGGAAAGGGGCCGGCGACGCAACGGCTATCCCCGGCCCGCCGGGGGGTGACGATGCCGGCTCCCCCATCAGCCACCCGTCCGCCGCCTTTGGATGTGCCCGTCCACGCAACCGGGCGAGGGAATCAATATTCGATCCGTTCCGCCGTCAGCTGATGCGCCTTCAGATCGGCGATCACGCTGCGGTCCCCCGCCAGATGCCCGGCGCCGACCGCGACGAATACCGTGCCCGGCTGTTTCATCCGCTCCGCGATCCACTTCGCCCAATTCGCGTTGCGCTTGTAGAGCAGGGTTTCCGCCACCTCTGGCGAATCCTTGAGATTGTCGTTGAGCATTTTGGCCAGCGCGTCGGGGTTGCCGCGCGACCAGTCGTCGACCATCGTCGCCATGGTCGCCTCGGCCCTGGGCAGTTCGTCGAGCGTGCCGGTCAGGAAGGTCATCTGCGCCTTTTCCGACAAGCCGCCGAAATAGCCGATCTGCTGTTCTGCGGTTTCCAGCCCGGTGACCGGCTTTTTGGCCGCCTTCGCCGCCGCCGTCAGCACGCCTTCGGGGCCGTTGCGCGGATCATAGCCGGCCTTCATCAGCGGGACGAGCGACAGGTTGACCGCGGCGAACCACGGCGCATAGCGATCGAAGGCGTTGGCGGGCGCGCCGATCCCGGTCACCGCCTTGACATAGGCGTCGCGCTTTTCGGCGGGAAGGCGGTCGGTCAGCGCCGGCGCGTCCTGCGGCGTGACGGCGTTCTTCATCACGATCGCCTGCATCGCCTCCGGCGCGGGCTGGACCAGCTCCAGCACCAGACTGTCCGACTTGTCGAATGCCGCCTTCACCGCCTCATCGAACCAGGTCAGGCCGGGCTTCAGCACATGGACGGTGCCGAACAGATAGATCGTCGTATCCTCGTCCTTTACCACCCACAGCGCCGGATCGGCGTCGGCGACGGTCGCTTCGGGCGCGGGCGCGGACTGGGCGCAGGCGGGCAGCGGCAGGGCGGCGAGCAGCGCGGCGGCGATCGATGTGAGGGAACGCATGGACACTCCGTGGACTATTCGGCGGCCGGTGGGACACGCGAAGCGCGGCGGAGTCAATCGGCATTCGTGGTTACGAACACGCCGCAGGCTTGCCCTGAGCGCCTCCATCCGGCAGACGCGCGACCGTGACAGACGGACCTCTCTCCTTCCAGCGCATGATCCTGACGCTCCATGATTATTGGGCGGCACAGGGCTGCGTGATCCTCCAGCCCTATGACATGCGCATGGGGGCCGGCACCTTTCACCCCGCGACGACGCTTCGCGCGCTCGGCCCCGATCCGTGGAACGCCGCGTTCGTCCAGCCGTGCCGCCGGCCGACCGACGGGCGCTATGGCGAGAACCCGAACCGGCTCCAGCATTATTACCAGTATCAGGTGATCCTGAAGCCCAGCCCGCCCGACCTTCAGCAACTCTATCTGGGATCGCTGGCGGCGATCGGCATCGATTTCATGCAGCACGACATCCGCTTCGTCGAGGATGACTGGGAATCGCCGACGCTGGGTGCGTGGGGCCTTGGCTGGGAAGTGTGGTGCGACGGGATGGAGGTGACCCAGTTCACCTATTTCCAGCAGATGGGCGGGTTCGATTGCAAGCCGGTGGCAGGCGAGCTGACCTATGGTCTTGAACGGCTGGCGATGTACATCCAGGACAAGGACAACGTCTACGACCTGGCGTTCAACGACGCGGGGGTGACCTATGGCGACGTGTTCCTTGAGAACGAGCGCCAGATGTCGACGTGGAACTTCGAGATCGCCGACACCGACACGCTGTTCGACCTGTTCCGCAAGGCGGCGGCCGAGTGCGAGAACTGTCTGGAGGCGAAGCTGCCGATCCCCGCCTATGAACAGGCGATCGAGGCGAGCCACATCTTCAACCTGCTCAACGCGCGCGGGGTGATCTCCGTCGCCGAGCGGCAGGCGTACATCGGCCGCGTGCGCGATCTGGCCAAGGGCAGCTGCGCCGCGTGGATGGACAAGAACGGGTGGGCGGCGTGATTGATTGGGTCACGCGATGCCGCGAAGCCGCGATGAAGACCAGGAAGGTTGATTCGCGCGGAGGCGCGGAGGCGCGGAGAGTCGTATCCAGTCTCACTGTCTCGCGTCAGCGAGACCTTATGCTTTTCGGCGCCGGATGGTTTGAAGGGCTGCTGGCGCAGCCGGGCCTGACCCTCCGCGCCTCCGCGCCTCCGCGCGAACATCTTCTTCGCGGCTCCGCGGCTTCGCGTGAACAAAATCAGGTTTCCCCACGATGACCGATTTCCTCCTCGAACTGCGCTCTGAGGAAATCCCGGCGCGTATGCAGGAAAAGGCGCGCGAGGATCTGGCGCGGCTCTTCGCGGCGGAACTGGCCCGCGACGGACTGACCGCGACCGAGACCGTCACCTATGCGACGCCGCGCCGGTTGGCGCTGATCGCGCGCGGGCTGCCCGAGCAGACCGCCGCCGTATCCGATGAGATCAAGGGCCCGCGCGCCAGTGCGCCCGCACAGGCGCTGGAGGGGTTCCTGCGCAAGACCGGGCTGACCCGCGACGCGCTGGTCGAGCGCGACGGCGTGCTGTTCGCGGTGATCGACAAGCCCGGCCGCGCCACTGCCGACGTGCTGGCTGAAGCGATCCCGGCGGTGATCCGCGCGTTTCCATGGCCCAAGTCGATGCGCTGGGGCGAGGCGTCGCTGAGCACCGAAAGCCTGCGTTGGGTGCGGCCGTTGCAGGGGATCGTCGCGCTGTTCGGCGGCGCGGTGGTGCCGTGCGAGGTCGCGGGGGTCGCCTCCGGCGCGGCGACGGTCGGCCATCGTTTTCACCATCCCGCCGCGATCACCATCGGATCGGCGGACGATTATGTCGAAAAGCTGCGCGACGCCCATGTCATCGTCGACGGGGCGGAACGGCGCAACATCATCGCGGTCGGCGCCAAGATGGCGGCGCAAAAGGCTGGCGTTACGCTGATCCCCGACGACGGACTGCTGTTCGAGAACGCCGGGTTGACCGAATGGCCGGTGCCGCTGCTCGGACGCTTCGACGCGGATTTCCTGAGCGTCCCGCCCGAGGTGATTCAGCTTACTGCGCGGGTGAACCAGAAATATTTCGTCTGCGCCGATGGCGACGGCAAGCTGGCCAACGCGTTCGTCTGCGTCGCCAACATCGACGCGGCGGACGGTGGCGCGAAGATCGTCGAGGGCAACCGCAAGGTGCTGGCAGCCCGGCTGTCCGACGCGCGATTCTTTTACGAGACCGATCTCAAGACCCCGCTTGCCGATCAGGCGGGCAAGCTCGCCAAGATCGTGTTCCACGAACAACTGGGGACCGTCGCCGACAAGGTCGATCGCGTCGCCGCGCTGGCGCGCTGGCTGGCGGAGAATGTCGTACCGGGTGCCGATCCCGCGCTGGCCGAGCGCGCGGCGCGGCTGGCCAAGGCCGACCTGGTCACCGGCATGGTCGGCGAATTCCCCGAATTGCAGGGCGTGATGGGCGGCTATTACGCCGCCGC
>NZ_DATMGG010000130.1:0-14622 GCF_035555815.1 Sphingomonas sp. | reverse complement strand
TATTTCCCCACCTTCCGCGACCTGCTCGCCGCGCCCGACGGCAGCCTGAAGGGCAAGATCGCCTTCGTCTCCAACCAGATGGCGCCGACGCAGGACGGGTCGAGCTATGGCGCCTATGGCATGGCGCGCTTCGTCGGCCCGAGCATCGCCGCGACCAAGGGCGCGGTGGCCGCCGTCATCCGCTCGATCGGCACCGATCACGGGCGCGGGCCGCACGTCGGCGGCACCAATTTCGCCAAGGGCGTCGCGCCGATCCCGGCGGCGGCGCTGTCGGTCGCCGATGCCGAGAATCTGGAGCGGATGTTCGCCCGTGCCACCGGGCCGATCACGCTGAAACTGGTGCTGACCCCACGCTTCGTCGGCACCGGCGAATCAGGCAACGTCATCGCGGAAGTGCCGGGCAGCGATCCCGATGCGGGCATCGTGCTGATCGGTGGCCACCTCGACAGCTGGGATCTGGGCACCGGTGCGATCGACGATGCGTCCGGGCTGGGCATCACCACGGCGGCGGCGAAGCGGATCATGGATTCGGGCCGCCAGCCGCGCCGGACGATCCGCGTGGTGTGGTTCGGCGCGGAGGAACCCGGCGGCTTTGGCGGCCGCGCCTATGCCGAGGCGCACGCCGGGGAACGCCATGCCACCGCCAGCGAAAGCGACTTCGGCGCCGACGCGATCTGGCGGTTCGAGGTCAATTTGCCCGACAGCGCCAAGCCGGTCGCGGACCGGCTGGCGACGGCGCTGGCGCCGCTGGGAATCACGCGCGGCAGCGGTATCGGCGGCGACGGCACCGATATCGGCCCGATCCTGAACGGCGGGGTCGCGGCGGTCGATCTCAACCAGTCGGGCCTGCGCTATTTCGACTGGCACCACACGCCCGAAGACACGCTTGATCGCATCGATCCGGTCCAGCTGCGGCAGAATGTGGCGGCGTGGACGACGATGCTCGCGGTGGTCGCCGATGCGCCAGAAGAGATCGGCAAGGTGACGCCGAAGCCAGACAATTAAGGCAGATCAAGACGGATGAAACGACGAAAATCCGTGACCAAACCTTGCTGCCCGATGAATTTGGGCGTTGACGCCTTCATTCCACCCGTTATTGCGGCAGCTTCGCGTCGGCAATCGGGCCGGCCGCGAACCATATTGCTTGGGAGCAACTAATGAAGAAGGTTCTCATTGTCGCTGCTGCCGCCGGCCTGATGTCCCTGGCCGCGTGCAACCCGTCGACCCCGGCCGCGAACGAAGCGACCGTCGACGCGACCGCGAACGCGGTCGAGGAAACTGCCGACAACCTCGACGCGCTGGCCGACGCCACGACCAACGAGACGAGCGCGATCGTCGAGAACGCTGCCGACGCGCTGCACGACGCCGCCGACAACGTTGCGGACGCTGCTGCGAACGCAAACTGATCCGGCGACCGGGCGATCCGTCGCCCGGACCAAGGGTTTCCGAAGGGCGTCTCCCGGTCATGCCGGGGGGCGCCCTTCTCATTTCGGGCGGCATTCGTAACCGCCGCTTGCGGCAAAAAATGCTGCCCCGTCGACCTTACCGCGTGCCGACGATTTCCCGGATCGCCTGCGCCACCCCTTCCGCATCGTTCCAGCCGGTGACGCGAGAGGCGGCGGCACGGACCGTATCAGGCGCATTGCCCATCGCGATCGACACCCCGACCCGCGCCAGCATCGGCAGGTCGTTGGCCTGATCGCCGATCGCGGCGGTCGCCGACAGCGGCACCCCGGCCAGTTCCGCCAGCGCGGCCACCCCGTCGCCCTTGTTCGCGCGTCGGGCGGTGATGTCGAGGTAATAGGGCTGCGACTGCGCGATCGTCGCCTCCGCACCGAACACCGCGATCGCCCGCGCCGCCAGATCGCGCAGCATTGCGGCATCGTCGCTGACGAAAGTAATCTTGTCGGCGCGGTCGTGGAAGGCGGCGAAATCGTCGGTCACTACCGGCGCCTGAGCCGAGGCGATCCGTTCTTGCGCCACGTGTGGACCGAGATCGGTGCTGGCGAGCCAGCGATCCTCGGCGAACAGCCAGCGGTCGACCGCCAGCCCGTCGGCCAGCGCGAACACCCCGCGCGCCACATCGGGCGCGATGCGGTGGTGTGCGATCACCGTTCCGTCGCGGCGAAACACGATGCCGCCGTTGAATGCCGCCATCGGCGCGTCGATCGCCAGCGCGTCGGCGATCGGTATCATCCCCGATCGCGGTCGCGCGCTGATGATGGTGAAGGCGATTCCGGCCGGCGCCAGTTGCCGGACCGCCGCGATGGTGGCGGGGGTCAATCGCTTCGCCCGATCGACCAGCGTTCCATCGACGTCCGATACCAGCAGCCGGACGGCGTCGTTCACTGCGGGATCTCGACGTGCCCGCCAAAACCGAAGCGCATCGCCGAAAGCAATTTGTCGCCGAACGTGTGATCGACGCGGCTGCGATAGCGCGAGAACAGCGCGGCGGACAGCACGTTGACCGGCACCGCCATCTCCATCGCCGCCTCGACCGTCCAATGCCCCTCGCCCGAATCCGCGACATGGCCGGAAAACTGATCGAGCCCCTGATCCTTCGCCAGCGCGATCGCGCACAGATCGAGCAGCCATGACGAGATCACGCTGCCGCGCCGCCACACCTCCGCGACGTCGGTCAGGTTGATGTCGAACCGCTCCTCCTCCGGCAGCTTGTCCGACGCCTTGGACGAGAGGACGTCGAAGCCCTCGGCATAGGCCTGCATCAACCCGTATTCGATGCCGTTGTGGACCATCTTGACGAAATGGCCGGCACCGGCCGGGCCGGCGTGGATATAGCCCTTTTCCGCGCGCGGATCGAAACGCTCGCGGCCCACAGTGCGCGGGATCATGCCGACCCCCGGCGCCATGGCGTCGAAGATCGGATCGAGCAGGTCGACCGCGTCCTTTTCGCCGCCGATCATCATGCAATAACCGCGCTCCAGCCCCCACACGCCGCCCGAGGTGCCGACATCGACGTAACGTACCCCGCGCGCGGCCAGCGCCTTCGCGCGGCGGATATCGTCCTTGTAGAAGCTGTTTCCGCCGTCGATGACGATGTCGCCGGGATCGGCCAGCGCGGCGATCGCCTCGACCGTGCTCTCGGTCGGATCGCCGGCGGGCAGCATCACCCAGAAGATCGCCGGCTGCGACAGCTTCGACTTGAGGTCGGCCAGGTCTGCCGCCCCCACCGCGCCATCCTTGACGACGTCGGCCACCGCGTCGGCGGCGCGGTCATAGACCACCAGTTCGTGGCCGTGCTCCATCAGCCGGCGGGCGATGTTGGCGCCCATCCGGCCCAGGCCGATCATTCCAACGCGCATGGCATTCTCCGCGGGGGTGACTGGGGCGATCAGGCGATATGCGGATGCTTCGCCGCGATCGCGCCGAGCAGCGTGTCGAACGCGTCGGAGAATTGCTGCACCCCGTCCTCGACCAGCCGTTCGGTCACGCCGTCAAGGTCGAGCCCGAGCCGCAGCGCGTCGGCCAGCACCTGAGTCGCCGCGGGGATGTCGGCGGTCAGCGTCTCCGCCGCGGTGCCGCGGTCCCGGAAGGCGTCGAGCGTCTTGGGCGGCACGGTGTTGACCGTATCGCGGCCGATCAGCGTGTCGATGTACAGCGTGTCGGGATAGGCGGGGTTCTTGGTCCCGGTCGACGCCCACAACAGCCGCTGCGGCTTCGCCCCCTTTGCCGCCAGCGCCTGCCAGCGTTCGGACTGGATGAAGTCGAGATACCATTGATAGGCCATCTTGGCGTTGGCGATCGCCACCTTGCCCTTCAGCGCGGCGAGCGCGTCGGCGTCGGCGTCGCCCTGTGCGACGCGATCGTCGATCGCCTTGTCGATGGTCGCGTCGATGCGGCTGACGAAGAAGCTGGCGACCCCGGCGATGCCGTCGATCGGCTCGCCGCGCGCGACGCGGGCCTCCAGACCCTCGACGTGGGCGAGCGCGACCGCCTTGTACGCCTCGATCGAGAACAGCAGGGTGACGTTGACGTTGATCCCGGCGGCGATGGTCGCGGCGATGGCGGGGACGCCGGCCGCGGTGCCGGGGATCTTGATCATCAGGTTGGGCCGGTCGACCGCCGCCCACAGTTTTGCCGCTTCCTCGATCGTGCCGTCGGTGTCGTTGGCAAGATAGGGCGAGACCTCCAGGCTGACGAAACCGTCCTTGCCGTCCAGTCGGTCGTACACCGGCTTCAACCTATCGGCGGCGTCGCGGATATCTTCGATGGCGAGATGTTCGTACCGCGCCAGCGTCGACGCCTCGGGGTTGGCGCGGTCGAACGCGGCCAGGCTGTCATCGTAAGCGGTGCCGTGGCCCATCGCCTTTTCAAAGATCGACGGGTTGGAGGTGACACCGGTCACCCCGTCATCCGCGATCAGCCTGTCCAGCCCGCCCTCGGCCAGGAAGGTCCGGTCGACGAAGTCGAGCCATACCGCCTGACCCAAATTCCCCAGATCGTTCAACCGGCCCATCATTTCGTCTCCAGCATGTGATTTGCGACCTTCACGATATTGTCGACCGTGAAGCCGTATTTGTCCTGCAATTTCGCGAGCGGCGCCGACGCACCGAACGTCGCCATCGTGATCGTTCGCCCCGCCGCGCCGACATAGCGATCCCAGCCGATCGCGCCACCCTGCTCGACCGCAAGCCGCCGCGGTACACCCGGCGGCAGCACCGACTCGCGGTAGGCCTGGTCCTGAAGCTCGAAGCGATACCAGCTTGGCAGCGACACCACCCGCGAGCGGACGCCCGCCGCCGCCAGCCGCTCATGCGCCGCCACGACCAGCGCCAGTTCGCTGCCGGTGCCGATCAGCACCATCTGGGGATCGCCGCCCTCCGCGTCGGCCAGCACGTACCCACCCTTCAGCAGCCCCTCCGCCGGCGCCAGGCCGGTCCGATCGAGCGTAGGCATCGCCTGCCGCGACAGGATCAGCGCGGTCGGGTGATCGGGCGCGGCCACCGCCGCCGCCCATGCCACCCGCGCCTCATTGGCGTCGCCGGGGCGGATCGTGTCGAGGCCGGGGATCGCGCGCAATGTGGCGAGGTGCTCGATCGGCTGGTGGGTCGGCCCGTCCTCCCCCACCCCGATCGAATCGTGGGTGAACACCCAGACCGCCGGCAGCTCCATGATCGCCGACAGCCGGATCGGTGCGCGCATATAGTCGGCGAACACCAGAAAGGTCGCGCCGAACGGCCGCAGATGCGACAGCGCCATGCCGTTGACCACCGCGCCCATGGCGTGTTCGCGCACACCGAAATGGAAGTTGCACCCGCCATAATCGTCGGCTTCGAACGATGCCCCGCCGGCGATAAGCGTCTTGGTGGAGGGCGCGAGGTCGGCCGATCCGCCGATCAGCCAGGGTACGTGCGCGGCAAGGGCGTTCTCGATCTTGCCCGCCGAATCGCGCGTCGCCAGCCCCTTCTCGTCGACCGGAAACGCCGGCAGGTCGCGGTCCCATCCGTCGGGGAGCTGATTGGCGAGCAGCTGGTCCAATTCGCGGGCGGGTCCGGGATGGGCATCATGGTAGCGCGCCAGCATCGCCTCCCACGCCTGCCGCAACGGTCGCCCGCGGCCGGCGATAGCGTCGCGAAAATGGTCCAGAACGCCGTCCGGAACCAGGAACTGCGCGTCCTCCGGCCAGCCGTAGGCGCGCTTGGTGGCGCGGACATTGTCCTCGCCCAGCGGCTCGCCGTGCGCTTTCTCGCTGCCGGCGCGGGGGGACCCATATCCGATCACCGAATGGACGACGATGAAGGTCGGGCGGTCGACGGTGGCGCGGAACGCTGCGAAGGCGCCCGCCAGCGCGTCGCAGTCATTGGCGTCATCGACATGGATGACATTCCAGCCATAGGCCTGGAAACGCAGCCCGACATCCTCGTCGAACGCCAGCGCCGTGCTGCCCTCGATCGAGATATGGTTGCTGTCATAGACCCAGCACAGATTCGACAGCTTGAGATGCCCGGCCAGGCTGGCAGCCTCGCTCGACACCCCCTCCATCATGTCGCCGTCGCCGCACAGCGCGTAGACGTCGTGGTCGAACAGCGGGAAGCCGTCGCGGTTGAACCGCGCCGCGAGCCAGCGTTCGGCGATCGCCATGCCTACCGAATTGCCGCACCCCTGCCCCAGCGGCCCGGTGGTGGTCTCGACGCCGGTGGTGTGGCGGTACTCGGGGTGACCGGGCGTCTTTGAGCCCAGCTGGCGGAAATTCTCGATGTCGTTCAGCCCGATCGCGGGCTTTCCCGTCTTGTTGCCGTCGCGATCGACCTCCTCGACCCCGGCGAGGTGCAGCAGCGCGTAGAGCAGCATCGACGCATGGCCGACCGACAGCACGAAACGGTCACGGTTCGGCCAGTCGGGCGCGGCCGGATCGGTCCGCAGGAATTGCGACCACAAGGTGTAGCCGACCGGCGCCAGCGCCATCGGCGTGCCGGGGTGGCCAGAATTGGCCTTTTGCACCGCATCCATCGCCAGCGTGCGGATCGTGTCGATGGTCAGCCGGCGCAGCGACCCATCCTCGCGGAGCTGGGGATCGGCTTGGGCATCGGACATGGCATGGCTCCGTTCTGCCGGTCCAACGCCAACGGCGCCGCCGGGTTGCAGCCCGATGCGGCGGATGGCCAGATTAACCCTGACGTTCGAGCCGGGTCACCGTCCCGTCGGTGGCGATCCACGCCGCATCGACCTCGGTCAGGAACAGGCCGTGGCCGAGCACGCCGGGGATCGCGGCGATCGCCGCCGGATCGGGCAAGGCGGGAAAGGCGCAGTCGAGCACCGGATTGCCCTGGTCGGTACGATAGGGTGTCGCCACCGCCATCCGCAGCGTCACCCGCGCGCCCAGTGCCTCCAGCCGCGCGCGCGCGAAAGCCAGCGCGAACGGCAGCACCTCGACCGGCACCGGCGCGCGGCCCAGCGCCGCGACCCGCTTCGAGCCATCGGCGACCACCACCATCCGCCGCGCGGCGGTGGCGACGATCTTTTCGCGCAGCATCGCGCCCCCCGCGCCCTTGATGCAGCGCAGGCCGTCGTCGATCTCATCGGCGCCGTCGATCGCCAGATCGACGTCGGACAGGTCGGCGAAATCGCGCAGCGTTATCCCCGCCGCACGCGCCATCGCCTCACTGGCATGCGAGGTGGCGACCGCCGTCACCGCCAGCCCGCCACGCACCCGCTCGCCCAGATGGCGGATCACATGGGCGGCGGTCGATCCGGTCCCCAGCCCGACCACCATGCCCGGCCGCACCTCATCGAGCGCGGCCAGCGCCGCCAGCTCCTTGTCGCGCTCGTGCATCGCCCTTCCTCCCCTCGTTCGCGTCGGCGGCGGAAGCGTTGCCCGCATCGCCGTCATCGGCCACGGTGATCGAAACGCACGGAGTCGATCACATGCCGCTCTACGAATTCAACGGCCAGCGCCCCTCGCTCGCTCCCGGCGCCTGGGTCGCGCCCAGCGCCGACCTGATCGGCGACGTCCAGCTGGGGGAACAGGCCAGCGTGTGGTTCGGCTCGGCGATCCGCGCCGACAACACCCCGATCGTGATCGGCGCGCGCAGCAACGTGCAAGAAGGTTCGGTGCTCCATTCCGATCCCGGCGCGCCGCTGACGATCGGCGAGGATGTGACGATCGGGCACCAAGTGATGCTGCACGGCTGCACGATCGGCGCGGGGGCGCTGATCGGCATGGGCGCGATCATCCTCAACCGCGCGGTGATCGGCGAGGGCTGCATCGTCGGCGCCGGCGCGCTGGTGACGGAGGGCAAGGTCTTTGCCCCCCGCCAGCTGATCGTCGGCGCGCCGGCGCGCGCGGTCCGCGCGCTCGACGATGCGGCACAGGCGACGCTGCGCGCCTCCGCCCTCCACTACGCGCATCGCGCCGACGCGTTCGCCGCCGGCCTGAAGCGCGTCGATTAGTTCCCGGCCCAGGCCGTCACTGCGGGCCGCAAGCGATCCGCATAGGTCGCGCGGTTCTTGATCGCGGTGACCGTGCGCAACGCGGGGCCGCGCGATCCTTCGGGCAGGTTCTTCGCCGCCCACGCCTCGACCCGGCCGATCATCGCCGGGTCGTTCGATCCGGCGGCGAGCCCGACGATGAACGACGACCGCGTGCTCGTCTCGAGCAGGCCGTTGACCAGATCGGCATTGGCCACCGCGAAATCGAACGCGAGGTCGGGATGGCCGGAGGCGATCGCCGCGAGCAGGCTGGCGCGCTGCGGTGCGGTGAACTCGTCCGCCTTGACCAGATCGAGCGCGCGCTTCGCCAGCGCATCGTCGCGCGCCACGCCCAGCAGGCTGATATAGCCGGTGCGCACCACCGGCGACGTCTCCGCGCGGGTCAACGCCAGCAGCGCGTCCCATTCGGCCGGTGTAGCGTTCAGCGCGTAGGTGCGCAGCATCGGGCGGCGGATCGACGGAGGAATCGCGCTCGAATCGCCTTTGAGCTTGCCGAAATAGCCGCGCGCCGCCGCCAGCACGGTCGCGTCGCCGGTGCTGCCCAGCGCGCCGACCAGCAATTCGCGCAGATTTGTGACCAGCGGCGTGTCGTCGCCCCTGGGTTCCAGCCCGAACCGATCCATCGCCGGTGCGATCAGCCCCATGGCCTTTGCGCGATACCGCTCGCCAAGCGGCGTGCCATCGTAGAGATCGCCGACGCGGCCGACCTGGCCGAGCACCAGCGACCACACCAGCGGATCGGCGTCGCGCTTGACCACGCCGACCGTCTCGAACCAGCGCGCCAGATCCTGGTCGCCCGACATGCCGAGCGCGAGGTCGTCGGCGAGCGTGCCGAGCTGATCGGCGACCGCGAGGGTGCCGAAACCGCGCACGATCGCGGCGTGGCCGGCGGCGTCATAGCGCGTGCGGTAATAGCCGCGCTTGCCCGGATTGATGACCAGCGTGCCGCAGCCGTCGACGCTCGCCGGCTGGGGCGACGCCCCGCGCACCGTCGCGCTCGCCACCGTGCCGCCGGCGGAAAGGGTCACCGGCACCCGCCAGTCGGTCGCCGCCTTCGACGCGTCGTCCAAGCCGAATCGGGTCTGGCTGAAGCGCGCATTGGTCTTGCCGCCCACGCACGCCGCCCCGGCGACGCTGACCAGCGGCACGCCGGCCTGAAGGGTGAAATCATGCATCATCGGCGCGACGTCATGCCCCGCCGCTGCCGAAATCTCCGCCCACAGCTGATCGGTGACGGTGTTGCCGTGCTTGTAGCGCGCCATGTAGCGGCGCACCCCGTCGCGGAACGGATCGGCACCGACGGTCGATTCCAGCATGTTGATGACCTGCTGGCCCTTTTCATAGGTGATCGCGTCGAATGCCTCGCCGATCTGGTCGACGGTCTCGACCTTGCGGATGATCGGGTGGGAGGTCGCCACCGCGTCCAGACGCATCGCGCTCTCCCGATCGGTCGCCACCGCCGCGGCATCGAGGTGCCAGTCGGGGTTGAGATCGCCGGTCGCCTTGCCCTCCATCCACGACGCGAAGCCTTCGTTCAGCCACAGGTCGTCCCACCAGCGCATGGTGACGAGGTCGCCGAACCACTGGTGCGCCATCTCGTGCGCGACGACGGTGTAGATGCGCTGCTGGTTGCTGACGGTCGCGCGCTTGGCATCGAACAGCAATTCGGGCTCGAAGTAGAAGATCGCCCCCCAATTCTCCATCGCGCCAAAGAACTGGCTGCTGCCCGGCCCGGCGATCATGTCGAGCTTTGGCAGCGGATAGGGCTGGCCGAAATAGTCGTTGTAATAGGCGAACAGGTCCTTGGCCGCCTTCAGCGCGTAATCGCCCTGATCGACCACGCCGCGCCGGGTGATCACGCCGATCTCTGTCTGGCCGGCCATCACCGTCTTGCGCTCGACATCGCCGATGCCGAGGAACAGGAGATAGCTCGACATCACCGGCGTCTCGCCAAATCGATAGAGCTGCTTGCCGCCGCTGATCTGCGCGACCGGGGCCGCCGGCATGTTGGAAAAGGCGGTCTGCCCCCTGGGCGCGACCGCCGACAGCGTGAACTTCGCCTTGAACGACGGCTCATCCCACATCGGTGCGAACCGGCGTGCGTCCGGTGCCTCGAACTGGGTGGCGAGCATCCGCTGCTTGGTGCCGTCGTCGTCGGAATAATCTATGGCGAAGAAGCCGGCGGCAGAGGTGTTGATCTTGCCCTTCCAGGCGAATGCCAGCTTGTGGCGGCCGACACTCGCCGGTTTGGGCAGGGTCACGGTCAGCGTCTGCGCCGCCTCGTCCGTGGCGAATTTCGCGGCGGCACCGTCGAACGTGGCGCTGGAGATGTTCAACTCCGCGGCGTTCAGCACGATCGTCGAAGTCGCCTGTTTCACATCGACGTCGATCGTCTCGCTGCCGGTAAAGGTCATCGCGGCGGCATCGGGCTCGACGCGAATGTCATAGGCGACCGGCAGCACCGTGCGCGGCAACTCTCCGGCGGCCATGGCCGGCGCCGATACGGTCAGCAAAAGGGCGGTAACTGCCTGGAACTTCATCGGATAGCCTCTCGATACACTATATCGCGTTTCCTGCGCCGATTTGCCGACGCGCGCAATTGCATCCGCGCCACACCAGCCGGGCGATCGCCTGTCTGGACTATCGTTTCAGTTGCGCTATGAAACTGGGCATGTCCCTGCCCTCGATCTTCGACCGCCTGCGGTTGCCCGTCATCGGCTCGCCGCTGTTCATCGTCTCTGGCCCCGAACTGGTCATCGCCCAGTGCAAGGCGGGCATCGTCGGGTCGTTTCCGGCGCTCAACGCGCGGCCGCAGGCGCTGCTCGACGAATGGCTGCACCGGATCACCGAGGAACTGGCGGCGTGGAACCGCGACAACCCCGATCGGCCGGCGGCGCCGTTCGCGGTCAACCAGATCGTCCACCGCTCCAACGACCGGCTGGAGGCGGACCTGGCGACGTGCGCCAAATGGCAGGTGCCGATCATCATCACCTCGCTGGGCGCGCGCGAGGAACTGAACACCGCCGTCCACGGCTGGGGCGGGATCACGCTGCACGACGTGATCAACGATCAGTTCGCGCACAAGGCGGTGGAAAAGGGCGCCGACGGGCTGATCGCGGTGTGTACCGGCGCGGGCGGCCACGCCGGGCGGCTCAATCCTTTCGCCTTCGTCCAGGAAATCCGTGAATGGTTCGACGGCCCGCTGGCGCTGTCGGGCGCGATCGCCAACGGCGGCGCGGTGCTGGCGGCGCAGGCGTGCGGCGCCGACCTCGCCTATATCGGGTCGCCGTTCATCGCGACCGAGGAAGCCAATGCGGTCGATGCGTACAAGAACGGCATCGTCGAGGGCCGCGCGTCGGACATCGTCTATTCCAACCTGTTCACCGGCGTGCATGGGAATTACCTGCGCGCGTCGATCGAGGCCGCGGGGATGGATCCCGACAACCTGCCCGAAGGCGATCTTTCGACGATGAATTTCGGCGGCAACCGCGAAGCCAAGGCGTGGAAGGATATCTGGGGATCGGGCCAGGGGATCGGCGCGGTTCACGCGGTGGAAAGCGTCGCCGCGCGCGTCGACCGGCTGGAGGCGGAGTATCTGGCGGCAAAGGCGCGGATCGCCGGCGCCTGACCCCGGACGACCACCGCGTGAATCGTCATCGCCAGAGGCGCGAAGCGATCCGTCGACGCGCGACCCGGATTGGTCCGCTACGCTCGCAATGACGCATGGCTGAAACCGGTGTCATCGCAGATGGCCGTCATGCCGCCTGACGACGTGGAACTGCCGGAATCAGAACGACAGCGCCAGCCGGTCGATCATCGCGCGGGCCGGACTGACGGTCAGCACCGGCTCTCCCTGCGCGCGATCGAAGCGGCCGACGCGCCGATGCAGGTCGATGCTGGCGACGATCAGGATCCGCGCCGCATCGGGCATGGTATCGATCACCGCGTCCTCGCTTTCGGGCGCGTCGCCCAGCCGGCGCGAGGGATCGAGCGCGTCGTGCGCGCGCAATTCGCCCGCCAGCACCGCGCGCTGGGTCAGCAGCCAGGCGATGACGTGCATCAGCCGCGTCGTCACCTTCATCGATTCGCATGAGAACACCACGCGCGACAGCCCGTCGAGCATGTCGCGGTCGCCGCGCCCCGCATCGTCGAAATAGCCGCGCGCCTCATCGGCGAGCAGCATCGATTCGACATAGAGCGTGTCGACCAGGCGCCGGCGCAATTGGATATTGTTGTCCCCCATCGCGCCACGGTGCCACGAACCGCAAGCCATGCAAGAGGCTTATGTGGTTAATCGACGAATCCCGTCCCAATCCGGCGCGCCTGTGCGACGGCGGGGCGGTTCAGGCGATGATGTCGGGGATCAGCTGGTCCTCCAGCAGCGCGATCTCGTCGCGCAGCCGCAGCTTGTTGCGTTTCAGCCGGGCGATCTGAAGCTGGTCGGGCGCGGCACTGCCGCCGAGCGCGGTGATGGCGTCGTCCATGTCGCGGTGGGCGACGCGAAGATATTCGATCCGGCGGGTAATCTCGGCCTCGTCCACTCCCCGTGTCCCTCCCGATCGGCCTGCCGCCGAAAACCACACGCTCTATCGATTGCACTGAAAATGGCCCGCGACAAGCGCGCGGAAGCATGATCTATTGATCGGCCCAGCAACCTGGCAAGGAGGATAACATCCATGCAGACCGCGCACATCTCTGCACTCGAGGCGAAGCACGCCTCGCTCGACAGCAGGATTGCCGTAGAACAGGCGCGCCCCGCGCCCGACCGGCTGGTGATCGCTGACCTGAAGCGCCGCAAGCTGCGCGTCAAGGAAGAACTGTCGCCTTCCTGATCCCGATCAAGGGGCCGGAGGGGGAGTCCCCTCCCGCCCCGTTATCGACCACCAGACCTGAAATTGCCGTCAGCGTCGCGGAAACGCGGTCGTCGACACATTCTTCCGGCCCGTGCCGACGGGCTTGCGCGCCGCCTTGGGATCGATCGCTTTGTCAAAGGCCATGCCGATCCGCCCATCGGTCGCCCAGGCGATCCGGCCACGCACCCAGCCCAGCCCGCGCACCTCGATCTCGACGACGTCGCCGACGTTCACCAGCCCGGCATATTCCGCCATCAACCCGCCCGAAGACAGATTGCGCACGCGGACCTGGACCGGCTCGGCCAGCCCGGTCAGCCGTAGCGCGGCGGCGAGCAGCAGGCTGTCGCGCGCGCCGCTGCGCTGCGCCGACGTATCATCGGATGCGGCGGAAACCAGCGAATCGTATGAAAGTCGGTCCATCGATGAACTCGGTCCAGCTAAACGGTATTGGTGACGCGTCCCCGCGTTACACCACGGATCGCCTTCCAAAGCGTTAACCGGGCGCCGGGTTCCCGGCCGTGTCCCAAAACCGGCCCGGACCCCGGCCAGCTCAGTCCTCGCGCGAGACCCGCTCGTTGCGCTCGTGCTTTTCCTGGGCCTCGACCGTCATCGTCGCGATCGGGCGCGCCTCCAGCCGGCCCAGCGCGATCGGTTCGCCGGTCACCTCGCAATAGCCATATTCGCCGTCGTCGATCCGGCGCAGCGCGGCGTCGATCTTGGCGATCAGCTTGCGCTGGCGATCGCGGGTGCGCAGTTCGATCGACCAGTCGGTCTCGCTGGTCGCGCGATCGGCCAGATCGGCTTCACGCAGCGAATCGGTCTGGAGCTGCGAAAGCGTGCCCTGCGCCTCGCGATAGATCGCTTCCTTCCAGATATTGAGCTTCGCGCGGAAATATTCCTGTTGCCGCGGATTCATGAACGGCTCGTCGGCGCTTGGCCGATATCCGTCGATTTCGTCATTCGCCGGTACGCGCCAGGCCTCGAAATCGCCCGACTGATCTAGAACAGTGGCCATCCACACTCTCCACGCCAGCCTGTCCGAGCGCGTCGACGCTCCGACAGACCGCCTTTTTCCCCGCCGCGCCTATAGGCAAAGCCGCCGCCCCCGACAAGGGAACGATTGCGGCCGTGCCCGACGCTATCCCCTCTATCTCGCTGGGAATTTCGGCAGGTTGAACGGATCGGTCGCCTCGCGTTCATCAACGCGGGGGCGTGTCGGACAGCAGAAACGTCATCCAAAACTGTCCGAAAATAGAACATTAATCATGATTTCGAGCACAGGAGCCGACGTTTTTCTGATTCTGGACAGCAAACCATGGTTAACTTGGTTGCACTTAACGGTTTGTTCTGCCCTTTTAGCCAATGCGTCGGTGGATGCTGCGCTCCGCGGCAAGCCGAACTGAACGGAAGAGTTGGACGATGTCGGTACGGATGGCTCTCGCCAAACTTTGCGCCTGCGCCGCAGGGGGGGCTCTGGTCGGCGGTGGCGCGGTGCATGTCGCCGAGCAGGCGCAAGCCAAGCGGATCTACTCGAGCAAGGTCGCCAAGCCGCGAGTCGCGCAGAAGCGTGTCGTCCGCAAGAAGGTGGCGGTCGCCGCCCCGGTCTGCGCCCGCGCCAAGCCCGGCACCACCGTCACCCGCAGCTATGTCGGCAGCGGCGCGTCGCGGCGGCTGCGCTGCGTCGTCACGCGGACCGTCACCACGACCACGCCGGCGGTGGTGATGACCGCCCAGGGCGCCCCGATCCCGCTGCCCCCGCCCTACACCGGGTCGAGCGGCGAGATGCCGATCGTCGCCGGTGGCGGCGGCGGTGGCGGCG
>NZ_DATMGG010000129.1:0-8629 GCF_035555815.1 Sphingomonas sp. | reverse complement strand
GGCCTGGGCGGCGAATGGGGCGGGGCGGCGCTGCTGGCGGTGGAGAACGCGCCGCCGGGATGGCGCGGCCGCTATGGCATGGTGCCGCAGCTCGGCGCGCCGATCGGCTTCATCGCCGCCAACGGGCTGTTCCTAATCCTGGGGGCGATCGTCACGCCCGAACAGTTCATGGCGTGGGGCTGGCGCGTGCCGTTCCTGCTGTCGATCGTGCTGGTCGGGCTGGGGCTGTGGGTGCGGCTCAAGATCGCCGAGACCCCGGCGTTCGCCAAGGTGCTGGAGGAAGGGCCACCGCCCGCCGTGCCGATGGGGGAATTGCTGCGCAAACACTGGGGCGTGGCGATCGGCGGCACGCTGGGCGCGATCGCGTGTTTCGCGGTCTATTATATCGCGACCGCCTTTGCGCTCGGCTACGGCACGACGACGCTCGGGATTGACCGACAGGTGATGCTGTCGCTTCAACTCGGCGCGATCCTGTTCATGGCTGTCGGGATCGTGCTGTCGGGCATCTGGGCCGACCGGACCAGCGCCAACCACGTGCTGACCTGGGGCTGCGTCGGCGCGGTGGTGGCGGGGCTGTTGATCGCGCCCGGGCTCGGGTCCGGTTCGCTGCTGCTGGTGTTCGCCAGCATGGCGTTCGCGCTATTCGTGATGGGATTCGTCTATGGCCCGCTCGGCGCATGGCTGCCCGGCCTCTACCCGGCACGGGTCCGCTACACCGGCGTGTCGCTGGCGTTCAACATGGCCGGGATCATCGGCGGCGGACTGACCCCGGTGGTGGCGCAGTGGCTGTCGGGGTGGGGCGGCCTGCCCTCGGTCGGCGTCTATCTGGCGGCGGCGTCGCTGGTGAGCCTGGTCGCGCTACTGGCGCTGCGATCGCGCGAGGGGCGCGACGGGATCGCCTGAATTTCCGCGGGACTATATGGCCCGCAGCAACGTCAGCTTCGCCTTGCCGAACACGCGCTCGGTCTCGATCTCGAATCCGGTCACCGCGACCGTTTCCGCCTTCGCTGTCTCGATACTGATCCAGCTTGCTGGCCCGGTCCACCCCAGCCGCGCGAGCTTGTCGAGCGCGACATTGCCGGCGCCCGAGGCATAGGGCGGATCCATCAGGATCACGTCGAGCGGCTTTGGCGCGGGCCCGAGCGCCATCACCGACGTGGCGCGAACATCCGCGCCCTTGGCTCCCAGCCTGGCGATGTTGGCCTTGAGCGCCTCGATCGCGGCGCGGTCCTGTTCGACGAACAGGCAGGTGGCGGCGCCGCGCGACAGCGCCTCCAGCCCCAGCGCGCCCGATCCGGCGAAGAGATCGGCCACCGCCAGCCCGTCAAAGCTGCCGAGCCGGCTGGTGAGCATCGAGAACAACGCCTCGCGCGTGCGGTCGGCGGTGGGGCGAGTGGCGTCGCCCGGCGGCGCCACCAGCGGGCGGCCGCGCCATTCGCCAGCGATCACCCTCATTTCCGACGTCCCCGCGGCTTGGTGCCCGGCTTCGGCTTGGCGCGCGCCCAACCGGGCTTGCGCTGCGGACGGGCAGGGCGTTCGGTCGCGGCGTCGAGCGTCGCGTCGGTCGCTTTCGGTTTCTCGGGCGGCGGGGCGCGGCGTTGCGGAGCGCGCGCCGGCGGCTTGCCGTCCGGTCGCGTGCGCGGAGCGGCGGCGGCGAGCGCACGCTGGCCGGGCGATCCGGCGGGCTTCCCACGCGGCGCCGCGTTCGGGCGCGGGCGGCGGGTGTCGATCTCCTCGCGCACGGGGTGCTTGCGTTCCGGGCCGGCGCGGGCGGCGCGTACCGTCGCCTGCGCCACGGCCCGCGCGACGGCTGGCTTGGGCGCAGTGTTGACCGTGACGGGCGCCTGCACCGCCCCCTTGCGCCCCAGCGACTGGCGGAACGCGACCAGATCATGCTGGCGCACCTCGCCGACCGCGCCGACCGGCATGTCACCCAGCACGAACGGGCCATAGCGGGTGCGGATCAGCCGGCTGACACGCAGGCCGAGATGCTCGAGCACGCGGCGGACCTCGCGGTTCTTGCCCTCGCGCAGCGTCATCTCGATCCACACATTGGCGCCGGTGCGCCGTTCGAGATTGGCGTCGATCTGGCCATAGCGCACGCCCTCGATCTCGATCCCGTCGATCAGATCCTCAAGCTGTGCCTGCGTGACCTGACCGTAGGCGCGCGCGCGGTAGCTGCGTTCGACCCCGGTCGCGGGCAATTCGAGCTGGCGCTTGAACTCGCCGTCGGTGGTGAGCAGCAGCAACCCCTCGGTGTTGAGGTCGAGCCGCCCGACCGGGATCACCCGCGGCAGGTCGGCGGGCAGCTTGTCATAGATCGTCGCGCGCCCCTTCGGGTCGTTCGCGGCGGTGAGCACGCCGGTGGGCTTGTGGAACAGGAACAGCCGCGCGGGCGCCGGTTCGCTGACCGGCGCGCCGTCGACCGTCACGCCGTGCAAAGAGGTGAGCAACGTCGCCGGCGTATCGATCGCGGTACCGTTCAGCGCGACTCGCCCCTCGGCGATCATGCGCTCGATCTCGCGCCGGGACGCGACGCCCGCGCGCGCCAGCAGCTTGGCGATGCGCTGTGAATCCTTGGCGATCGTCTTGGACATGGGGCGCCTTAGCGCGACGGGGGGCGCAGACACAATTTGTTTGCGGTATCCTCTTGCCGTCTCCGTCATGAAGGTCAGGAGGCTGTGATGTTGTTTGCGAAGAAGCCGCGTCGGATCGTGCGTATCCTCGTCGCCGAGGACGAACCGCTGTTGGCATTCGACATCGAGCATAATCTGAGCGGGCAGGGATTCGAGATCGTCGCGACGGTCGACAGCGTTTCGGACGCGGTGGCGATGATGGGCAGCGACCGCGCGATCGACCTGGCGCTGGTCGACATGACGCTGGTCGACGGCAGCGGCATCGACGTCGCCCGCGCGGCGCAGCGCCACGGCGTGCAGGTGATGTTCGTCACCGGCGAATGCCCAGTCGAGGCGCGGACGCTGTCGGCCGGCTGCCTCAGCAAGCCCTATCCCCAGCGCGACCTGACCGCCGCGATCGACGCGCTGGAAAAGGTGCTGGGCGGCGTGGTGCCCAAGCGGCTGCCGGCCAGCTTCAGCCTGTTCGCCACCCCGGCCTGATTTTCGGCCCGATCGCCCGCGTCGAAGCGGCGAGGGTGGTGGTTGGTCCTTCCTCTGCCCGGATTTTCGGCTAGTCTCGCGCGGTTACGGGCAGGGGACGGACGAATGACGGGTGTGGCCGGGGATCGGGTGACGTGGTGGGACGGCATCCGCCCCTATTTCGAGAAGGCGCCGCTGGCGGCATTCGCGCTCGGCATTTCCTCAGGCTTCCCCTACGCCATGATCGGCGCGACGCTCACCACCCGGCTGGCGCAAAGCGGGATCACCAAATCGGCGGTGACCGCGTTCGCGCTGACATTTCTCGCCTATAACCTCAAATGGGCGTGGGCGCCGGTGGTCGACAAGGTGCGGATCCCGGTGCTCGGCGCGCTGGGACCGCGGCGATCGTGGCTGATCCTGACTGGCGCGATGGTGATCGCCGCGGTGGTGCTGCTCGGCAATCTCGATCCCGGCGCGTCGCTGTCCGCCGTGGTCGGGGCGGCGATCCTGGTCGGGCTGGCCGGCGCGACGTTCGACGTCGTCATCGACGCCTATCGCATCGAATTGCTGGAGCCACGCCAGCTCGGCATCGGCTCCGGCATGTCGCAATATGGCTGGCGGATCGGATCGGCGGGCGCCGGCGCGCTGGCGCTGGTGGTGGCGAGCGGCGCGGGATGGGGCGTGGCCTATAGCCTGTGCGCGTTGTTCGCCCTGCCGGCGATCCTGGCAGGGCTGATCGTCGGCGAGCCGGAGCGCAAGGTCAGTCGCGAATGGCCGGACCGGATGGGGCGCAAACCCTATCTGATCTTCCTCGCCGCGTTCGTGCCGCTGTTCGTGCTGGGCCGCGCGATCGACGCGCTGCTGTCGGTCAACATCCTGTCGAACATGGTGCTGGTCGGCTATCTGTTTCCGCTGTTCGACCTGACCGCACGGCGCGCGCGCGATGCCGGGCGGTCGAGCCATCTCACCTGGCTGGGCCTGTTTACCGTCGCCGGGATCGGGCTGGGGCTCGCGTTCGGCTGGGGTTCGGTCGAAGCGGTGGTGCCGCTGGCGATCGGGGCGGCGTCGCTGCTGTGGATCGGCACCCGCCCACCGCGCGGCGCCGTAAGCGAGGCGAAGGTCGGGCCGCTGGTGGAATTCTTTCGCCGCGAGGGGGCTTGGCTGATCTTCCTGTTCATCCTCATCCACAAGCTGGGCGATACGCTCGCCAACCTGACGCTGCGGCTGTTGTTCGATGATATGGGCTACACCAACAACGAGATCGCGTTCTACGACGTGATGGTAGGCTTTGTCGCGCTGCTCGTCGGCATCTTCGTCGGCGGCGTCCTCTATGCCCGGCTCGGCATGAAGCGCGCGGTGCTGATCAGTCTGGTGCTGATGGCGATCTCCAATCTCAGCTTCGCTGCGCTGGCGGCGTCCGGCAAGTCGACGCTGGGCATGGCGGCGGCGATGGGCTTCGAGAATTTCGCCAGCGGTTTCGGCGGGGTCGCGGTGGTCGCCTATTTTTCCGCGCTCGCCGATCTGCGCTTCACCGCCGCGCAGTTCGCGCTGGTCTCCGCCGGCGCCAGCATCATCGGGCGGTTCCTGACCGGTACGACCGCGGGCAAGATGATCGAGGCGATGGGCTATGTGAATTATTACCTGCTGACCACGCTGATCGCCTTGCCTGGCGTGGCGCTGTTCTGGTGGATGAGCCGCACCGGCCTGATCGACCGCTCGATCGGCACCGCCGGGACACACGGCGAAGGAGATGCGCGGGAAGGAACGGCGGGGTGATCGGCGGATCGGTGTTGTGCACGATTCAACCGCCGGACCGAGGGGGCGCTATGCCCGAGAAAGTCGGCCCGCGCCACCGGCGGACTTGATCCGCGTTCGCCGCACGACGCGACGGTGGTGACCCCTACGGGAGGGGTCTGCGATGAAACGGAACAAACAAAATCAAGCGCTTACGTTGGCGCTTTTGCCGTGATTGGAGCAGCTTTGTAGCACCGTTCCGATGCGTCCGCACGATATATTCGACGTTGTCAGCGAGGCTCTTTCACTCGCTTGATCACATCTTCGACAAATGCCGCCACGGTTTCCTCGCTGCGGGTTTCGCATTCCCATAGCGTTAGCACTGTCCAGCCTGCGGCGTGCAGCGCGGCGACCTGACGATCGTCGCGCTCCACGTTCGTCTCGAGCTTCGTTCGCCAGAATTCCAATCGGCTTTTCGGCATTCGCGCATGTTCGCAGCCCGGATGCCGGTGCCAGAAACATCCGTGCACGAAGATGGCCAGTTTGGCCCGCCTGAAGACGATGTCGGGTCTGCCAGGCAGCTCTTTCGCCTGTAGCCTGTATCGTAGGCCAGCGGCATGTAACGCGCGCCTTAGACGCATCTCAGGCCGAGTATCGCGTCCCTTTACGCGTGACATGACCTCCGAGCGCGTAAGCGGCGCCCGCTTTCGTTTCACGCCGGAATGTATTCGCGAGCATAGGGATAGGGCTCGGTCTCCGCGTAAAGGATCACGCGGTCCGGAAATACAGTCACCCGCCACCCCGCCGGGAGCACAGCCAACGCCTTCGTCAGGATCGACCGTAGCGTGTCGGACTCCTCCACAGCCACCGGCGCGGCGGCTCGCTGATCGGCGTGCCCCGTTCGGTAATGCTCCGGCCGCTTCTTCCCAGGCAACTGGTCGGTCTGGTAGCGTAGCGTGAACGGCAGACCGTCTTTCAGCATGATCAACAGATCGAGCAGCGCATGGGTCGCCGACGGAAGACCAAGCGACCTGTCGATGTCGATCGGACGCTCAACGTCGAAGCCGGCGGGTTCTTGCCGCTCGCGGTTGTGGCCGGGGTCGTTCGAGCCGAAGCCGCTGTCGTTCCAGCGCAGCGCCGACTTGTCGGCCTTGCGAAGCGCGTCGATCAGGATCGCTTCAACGTCGAAGTTCGAGAATACGAGGATTCGGATCGCCTTGAAGCCGATCGTCGAAGGGTCGAGGTTCTGACGATGCTGGATGGTGAAGGCGTGACGGCCGAGGCGATCGCGGAATCCGTGACGCGTGTCAGTCTTGCCCGCGTATACCGGGTGCCCGTTCTCGAAGAGCACGTAGGCGCCCTTCGCACCCGCCGGGATCGCGTTGACCGCCTCAGGCGTCAGCGGCGCGATCGGCACTCGGTCCAGCACGCCCGGCAGATCAGTCCGGAGCACGCGCTCGATGTCGATCTCGTATTCGACGTATCCCAGCCGTTCGGCTTCGATGACGTTGGCGGCGGGCGTTTGCGATTCGGTCACGCCGCCATTGGCAGGCGCTTACCCCCGTCGGTCAAGATGGAAGCCATCCACTTTCCAACCGCTTCGGCCAGTTCGGATGGAACCGCGTTGCCCAACTGACGCATGCTCTCGGTCCAGCTACGGGGGAAGTCGTAGTTGTCCGGAAGGCCTTGCAACCGCGCCGCTTCGCGAGTGGTGAAATAGCGGACGGCGCCGCCGGGCAGAACCATCATGTTCTCGCCACCGGGCACGCCATGATCGCCGGCTTTCAGCGCCTTCGCCGGTTGGTCGAGCGGGCTGCCGGTGTGGCCCTTGTAGGACTTCGCCCCAGCCTGAAATACGTGGTTGCCCACGCCGGTCGGATCGCCGAGCCCGCGCAGCTTATCGCGCACGGTCACCCAGCGTTTCCCAGTCGGCTCAACGCCGAGCGCGCGCAGCTTCTTTACGGTGCTTATGTCGAGATAGTCGGTCGGCTCTTTCTGGCGCGGGAGCCCGTGTTCCCTCCAGTACGTTCCGGTGACGAACTGCTCCCAGAGAAGGCGGTCGCGCGAGTGCGTCGGCTGCAGCATGGCGACGGGTCGCACCAGCACGTCGGACCGGACGCCGGCGATGATGACGCGGTGGCGCTTCTGGGCGGCGCCGAAGTCGGCGGCGTTGACGCTGATCACGCGGACTTCATAGCTCAGGTCGGCAGCGGGCTTCGCCAAGCCGTCGATGATGGATTGGAGGTAGCCGGCAAACTTGCGCCGAGTGAGGCCACGGACGTTCTCGAACAAAAATGCACGCGGACGTATTTCTCGCACCGAGCGTATCGCCTGCGGCCACATGTCGCGGTGATCGTCGTCGCCACGATGCTTGCCACCTATGCTGAACGGCTGGCAGGGCGGCCCCCCGGCCACGAGATCGACGCCGGCGAACTGCTTCCAATCGATCTCGCGCACGTCGCTGCGCACGATCGGCCAATCGGCGACATGTTCGACGCCCAGCGCCTTATTATGGAGGACAGTCGCGACGGCGTCGCCATTCCACTCCACCATCAGATCGTGATGGAAGCCCGCGCGAGCCAGGCCGAGGCCAAGCCCACCACACCCTGTAAAAAGCTCGACGCTGCGCACGATCTCAACCCCTCCTAGACCGAACAAGCGGCATTACGATTTCCGTAACGCCGTCGTTCGCATGACATTTCGGCACGATCAAGGCCGACCTTCTATCCGCGTGCATCAGGAAAAACTTCGATCGTGCCTCGACTCATGAGCTGCATACATAGCAAACGTTCTCTATTTGTTCTATAGCCATATTGATCGGGTCGCTCCAAGACCCCGGAGGCGAAGTAGGGTGCGTTGATACATCGCGCCAAATTTCAGGCCGCTCGGGGAAACACGTCGATCTGGCCATTGACCTTGGCGTCGTCGCGCACGAGTTCAGCGAGACGTCGAGTGGCGAAGTCGATACCTTCGCGGCGCAACTCGATGGGCTTGTTCGGCAGGTGAAGTATTTCGCCAGGCAAGATGCGGAAATGTCCGCGAGCAGCGTCGCTCGGCAGGATAACCGCGCGACGCGTGCCTGGAATCTGAGACAGGCGGCAGTTCGTGTAGACGAAGCAGCGGTGACCGCGAGGGGCGACGACCACGACGTTATTCAGCATCGCGCTGTCATGGTCGACCGTGAAGTCGAGATGGATCAAGTCCATGTCGGTCTGTTCGGCGATAAGGGCGAGTTCGGCGATCAGCGTCCTCGCCGCCGAGACCAAGCGGCTCGAAGGCTTGATCGGCGTCGACAAGCAGGCGTCACAAGCCCTTACCCGCGGACTCCCGGCGGGCCTTCGACGCTGCGACGGAACGTTTCGGCGGCGTCGACATCCTGGTCGCCAACGCTGGCGTCGGCACGCTGGCGCCCTTCGCCTCGACGACCGAGGAGATGTTCGACCGGCTCTTCGCCATCACCAAAGGGACGTTCTTCGCGATGCAGGAGGCTTCGTCGCGCCTGAGGGCCGGCGGGCGCATCGTCGGGATATCGACGGGCCTGACGCGAAACTGGGCGCCGATGGGGGCGGCCTATGTTGGATCGAAGGCGGCGGTTGAGCAGTTCGCCCGTTCGCTTTCGAAAGAGGTCGGAGCACGCGACATCACGGTCAACATGGTCCTGCCCGGCGTGGTGGAGACGGACAACGGTGTCGGTAGCCGCTTGCGCTTCGGTACGCGCCGTTTCCGAAGCAGTCGTATACGAAGGTGGCGCTGCCCGCGGGGAGTTGCGATCCGATCTGGGTGGACAGCACCGACTTGCC
>NZ_DATMGG010000128.1:0-22177 GCF_035555815.1 Sphingomonas sp. | reverse complement strand
TTATCACGGTGAGGTCGTCCAGTTGCGCGACGGCGATCCCGACGCGGTCGTCCCCGGCCTGTTCGCGGTCGGCGAAGCAGCGTGCGTCAGCGTCCACGGCGCCAACCGGCTCGGCTCCAATTCGCTGATCGATCTGGTGGTGTTCGGCCGCGCGACCGGCAAGCGCATCGCCGAGATCATCAAACCCAACACGCCGCACAACCCGCTGCCCAGCGGGTCCGAAGATCTGGCGCTGGGCCGCCTCGATCATTTCCGCAACGCAAAGGGTGGCACCCCTACCGCGACGATCCGGCTCGACATGCAGCGCACGATGCAAAAGCATTGCGCTGTGTTCCGCACCGACGAATTGATGGCCGAGGGCGTGACCCGGATGGAACAGGTCTATGCGTCGATGCAGGACATCGCCGTCACCGACCGTTCGCTGATCTGGAACACCGATCTGGTCGAGACGCTAGAGCTCGACAATCTGATCGGCCAGGGGATGGTGACGATCCGCGGCGCGATCAACCGCAAGGAATCGCGCGGCGCGCACATGCACGAGGATTATCCGGATCGGAACGACGCCGAGTGGATGAAGCACACCATCGCCACCTTCGACGGATGGGGCGGCAAGGGCGGCGCGACCACGCTCGATTACCGCCCGGTCCACGAATACACGCTGACCGACGACATCGACTACATCAAGCCGAAGAAGCGGGTGTATTGAGCTAGCGCCGATGCGGGCGTTGCCGGCGGTCGCGATCGTCGGCGCCGCGCCGGCATCGGCCGCAATGACGATACGGGTAGTGTCGTCCTGACTCAGATCAGCGACAGCGCGCTCAGCTTGCTAGCCAGCTCGGCGGGCATCGCCGCGATTCCCTCCGCCGCGCCATCAAGGTCCATCGGCGCGTCGTCGCCCTCCAGATAGCGCCAGCCCTGGTGGGCGCGCTTCGGCACCGGTTGCACCGCGATGAAGCGCGGATCGAGGTGGATGGCGACGCGCCCGCCCTCCGCCTCACCGAACCCGAGGATCGGGGTGCGGCCGACCAGCTGGTGCTTGACGATCCAGAACAGCGATCCGCCCGCCGCATCGACGCGCACGATCTCGGCATGGCGCTTGGGCAGGTAGCGCGTGGTCATCACGAACGCGCCCTCGTCCGCGCGCGACGCTATGCGCTGGCGCAGATAGGCGACGCTGTCGCAGCCATAGGCGACCTTGGTCAGGTGAAGCGGCATCGGCGTGATCTGGGGGTTGGCGGCGGCCGACTCAAGTCAGCCGACCAGCCCGCTCGCCGTCGCCAGCCCGAGAAACACGAGGAACCCCATCGAATCGGTGGTCATCGTGACGAAGATCGACGAGGCCACCGCCGGATCGGCCTTCAGCCGTTCCAGCCCGAGCGGCACGATTACCCCGGCCAGCCCGGCGATGACGATATTGGCGAGCATCGCCGACGCGATCACCAACCCGAGCAGCGGGTTGCGATAGACCGTCGCCACCGCCAAGCCGATCACCATCGCGACGGTGGCGCCGTTGAGCACCGCGATCGAGATCTCGCGCCGCACCGCGCGCCAGCTGTTCGACTGGGTGAGCTGGTTGGTCGACAGCGCGCGCACCGTCACCGCCATCGTCTGCGTGCCCGCATTGCCGCCGACCCCGGCGACGATCGGCATCAGCGAGGCGAGCGCGACCATCTTGCTGATCGTCCCCTCGAACAATGTGATGATCGTCGCGGCGACCAGCGCGGTGCCCAGGTTGGCGATCAGCCAGCGCACCCGCGCCTTGTAGCTGTCGATCACCGGTTCGTTGATGTCGCCCTCGCCCGCACCCGACAGGCGCAGGATGTCCTCGCCCGCTTCCTCGGAGATGATGTGGACGATGTCGTCGACGGTGATCATGCCGACAAGCCGGCCGGTGGTGTCGGTCACCGCGGCGGAGATCAGCGCGTATTTCTGGAAGCGCAGCGCCACCTCCTCCTGATCCATGTCGACCGGGATCAGCGTCTGCTCGCGCTTCATCACGTCGCCCATCGCGACCGCGCGGGGCGCGCGCAGGATCCAGGAGAGCTGGCAGGAGCCGATCGGCTTGTGCCCCGGATCGACGACGAAGATCTCCCAGAAATCGGTGGTCAGATCCTCATTGCCGCGCAGATAGTCGAGCACGTCGCCGACCGTCCAATGCTCGGGCACCGCGATCAGCTCGCGCTGCATCAGGCGGCCGGCGGATTCCTCGGGATAGCTCAGCGCCTCCTCGATCGCGGCGCGATCGTCGGGGTCGAGCGCGCGGAGCACCTCGCGCTGGTCCGCCGGCTCCATGTCCTCGATGATCGCGACGGCGTCGTCGGTATCGAGCTCGGCGGCGATGTCGGCGACCTCGTGCGGCTCGAGGCTGTCGATCAGCTCCTCGCGCACCCAGTCATTCATCTCCGACAGCACGTCGCCGTCGAGCAGGTCGGCCAGCGCGTGCGCCAGCGCTCCGCGCTGCTCGGCCGGGGTCAGCTCGAACAGGTCGGCGATGTCGGCGGGGTGGAGCGGCTCGACCAGCGCGTGCGCGCGACCGCTGTCGCCGGCGTCGACCGCGTCGAGCACGGCGCGGACGAACTCGGGCTTGAGCCGGTCGTCCTCGTCCAGTTCGCTGGTTTCCGCGGCATCGGCGGTGGGAAGATCGGTTTCGCTCATCGTCCGGCCCTCCCTGGCTGCATTGCGCCCCTTAACGCCGTCGGTGCCGCCTGCCAATCGGCGCGGGCATTGCCGTTTGGAAACCCGATCCCTAGGTGCGGGCATCCCTGATGGAGTAACGCACGTGACCGACCTTCCCGAAACGCTGACCCTGACGCTGGATACCGGCGACGTCACGATTCGCCTGCGCCCCGATCTGGCGCCGGGCCATGTCGAGCGGATCGCGACGCTCGCCAACGACGGCTTCTATGACGGTGTGGTGTTTCACCGCGTGATCGACGGGTTCATGGCGCAGGGCGGCGACCCGACCGGGCGCGGCTCCGGCGGATCGGACCTGCCCGATCTCGCCGCCGAGTTCAGCGACGCGCCGCACGTGCGCGGCGTGTGCTCGATGGCGCGCACCTCCGATCCCAACAGCGCCAACAGCCAGTTCTTCATCGTGTTCGATGACGCCACCTTCCTCGACGGCCAGTACACCGTATGGGGCGAGGTGACCGAGGGCATGGACAATGTCGACGCGCTGCCGAAGGGCGAGCCGCCGCGCAATCCCGGCAAGATCGTCAAGGCGCGCGCCGCATAGCGCGATCAACTCGCTTCGAGTCGTGCTCCGGTGCAAGGCGCTGGAGGCGGCCGGGGCGAGGTGGACTGAGCGCTCCGGCCTGCGCCGGAGCACCGGCTCGCGCGGCCTCAGACCGTCGCCACCGCGCCGACCAGCCAGTCGTGGAACAGCTTGACCGGCCGCGTCGTCAACGCGCGCGGCCGGCAGGCGAACCAATAGCTGTAGCGGCTCTCCACCGTGGTATCGAACAGCTGCGTCAGCCGGGGATCATTGGCCGCCTCGAAATGCGATTCGAGCATGAAGGCGATGCCCAGCCCCTGCGCCGCCGCCTCCAGCATCAGCGATCCCGAATCGAAATGATCGACCGCGAGCGGCTCGAGATCGGGCAGGCCGACCGCGTCGCGCCAGGCGATGAAGGTTTCCGGCATGTCGCGGTGGATGAGCACGGTCTGCCCGCCCAGCTGTTCCGGCCGGGTGATCGGGTCCGTCCCCTCGACCAGGCTGCGCGCGCCGATGACATGGACGCGGTTGCGATCGAGCCGGCGCGCATAGAGCGCGGGATCGACCTCCTCCGCCAGCACGATCGCCGCATCCAGCCCGTCGCCCAGCCGGGTGACCCCGTGCCCGCCGGTATCGACGTCGAGGTGCAGTTCGGGGTGGAGCCGTTTCAGTTCGGCCAGGCGCGGCAGCAATCGCTGCGTCGCGAACAGCGGCAGCACGCCCAGCCGCAGCCGCAGCAACTCGACCCCGCTGGTCATCGCCTCGACCGTGTCGGAAATCGTGTCGAGCGCGGGCGCGATCCCGGCGAGCAGCCGTTCGCCGTCCGAATTGAGCTTCAGCGCCTGATGCCGCCGCTCGAACAGCGGCTTGCCGATGAAGCGTTCCAGCGCCTGCACCCGCCGGCTGAGCGCGGGCGAGGACAGCGCCAGTTCCTCGGCGGCGGCCTTGATAGAGCCGAGCCGGGCGACCTGGACGAACGCCTCGATCGCGGTGAGGGGAGGAAGCCTGCGCATCGCCGTATCTTTTTGCATCGCACCACGGGCAAATGTCAAAAACGCAATCGGTCCGGCGGAATCGAGCGGCGGCACTTGCGATTTTTGCAATCGCAGCCGTTTATTTCGCACTTGCACAAGATCGTGCTGCACTGCACATAGAGCAGGCCTTTCAGGCATCCTCTCCTAAACCTTTCCAGGCCGGTCCTTCGGGATCGGCCATTTTTTTGCCCGTCGCGGATATTTGCCCGTCGCGGATATTTGCCCGTCGCGGATAGCAGCGCCCCCTCGCGTTCGCCCGATCGCGCCCCTATCTGGGCCGTTCAGGGGATAGCGTAAGGAGACGCCGGATGGCCGACGAAGAGACGGGCGCCCACAAGCTGCAGGTGGCCAATGCCCGGCCAGAGGACAGCGGCCGCGGCCTCGCCCACATCCCGCGCACGTTGATGGCGGCGCTGGGCGTGACCGAGGGCGACGTGATCGAGATCGTCGGCAAGCGGGTGACGGCGGCGCGCGCGGTGCTGCCCTATTCCGAGGACGAGGGCCTCGAAATCCTGCGCATCGACGGGCTGCAACGCGCCAATGCCGGGGTCGGTTCGGGCGATTTCGTCGAGATCCGGCGCGGCGAATCGAAACCGGCGACGCGCGTGGTGTTCGCCCCGGCATCAAAGAACGTGCGGCTGCAGGGATCGGCGATCGCGCTCAAGCGCAGCTTCGCCGGCCGGCCGCTGTGCGCGGGCGACACCATCGCCACCGTCGGCCAGCAGCGCGTCGCCGGTAACGATGTGCCGCCGCACATCGCGCAATATCTGCGCGCGCCCGCCTATGCGTTGCAGGAAATCCGCATGGTGGTGGTGTCGACCACGCCCAAGGGCATCGTGCATGTCGACGAGGATACCGAGATCGACCTGCGCCCCGATTACGAGGAGCCGAAGGAAAGCCGCCGCGCCGACGTCACCTATGACGATGTCGGCGGCATGGCCGCGACGATCGACCAGCTGCGCGAGATGGTCGAGCTGCCGCTGCGCTATCCCGAGCTGTTCCAGCGGCTGGGCGTCGATCCGCCCAAGGGCGTGCTGCTCCACGGCCCGCCCGGCACCGGCAAGACGCGGCTGGCGCGCGCGGTGGCCAACGAAAGCGACGCCAATTTCGTCCTGATCAACGGGCCGGAGATCATGGGATCGGCCTATGGCGAATCCGAGAAGAAGCTGCGCGAGGTGTTCGAGGAGGCCGCCGCCAACGCGCCGTCGATCGTGTTCATCGACGAGATCGATTCGATCGCGCCCAAGCGCGGGCAGGTGACGGGCGAGGCGGAGAAACGGCTGGTCGCCCAGCTGCTGACGCTGATGGACGGGCTGGAGGCGCGCGCCAACATCGTCGTCATCGCCGCCACCAATCGTCCCGAGGCGATCGACGAGGCGCTGCGCCGTCCCGGCCGCTTCGACCGCGAGATCGTGGTCGGCGTGCCCGACGAGCGCGGCCGGCGCGAGATCCTGGGCATCCACACCCGCGGGATGCCGCTGGCCGAGAACGTCGACCTGGCCGAATTGGCGCGCACCACCTACGGCTTCGTCGGCGCCGACATGGCCGCGCTGTGCCGCGAGGCGGCGATCGAGGCGGTGCGCCGCATCATGCCGCGCCTGAACCTCGAGGAAGGGACG
Source organism: Sphingomonas sp. (assembly GCF_035555815.1). Classification (GTDB taxonomy): domain Bacteria; phylum Pseudomonadota; class Alphaproteobacteria; order Sphingomonadales; family Sphingomonadaceae; genus Sphingomonas. The sequence goes on along the minus strand of NZ_DATMGG010000128.1, from coordinate 16,310 downwards.
ATCCCGCCCGAGGTGCTCGACACGCTGTCGGTGACGCGCGAGGACTTCCTCGAGGCGCTGAAGCGCGTCCAGCCGTCAGCGATGCGCGAGGTGATGGTCCAGGCGCCGCAGGTGCGCTGGGAGGATGTCGGCGGACTCGACCAGGCACAGGAGCGACTGAAGGAGGGCGTCGAACTGCCGCTCAAGTCGCCCGATTCGTTCCGCCGCATCGGCATCCGCCCGGCCAAGGGCTTCCTGCTCTATGGCCCCCCGGGCACCGGCAAGACCCTGCTCGCCAAGGCGGTGGCGCGCGAGGCCGACGCCAATTTCATCGCCACCAAATCGTCCGACCTGCTCAGCAAATGGTATGGCGAGAGCGAGCAGCAGATCGCCCGCCTGTTCGCCCGCGCGCGTCAGGTGGCCCCGTGCGTCATCTTCATCGACGAGCTCGATTCGCTGGTGCCGGCGCGCGGCGGCGGGGTCGGCGAGCCACAGGTCACCGAGCGCGTGGTCAACACCATCCTGGCGGAGATGGACGGGCTGGAGGAACTCCAGTCGGTGGTGGTGATCGGCGCGACCAATCGCCCCAATCTGGTCGACCCGGCGCTGCTCCGCCCCGGCCGGTTCGACGAGCTGATCTATGTCGGCGTGCCCAACCGCGAGGGGCGGCGGCGCATCCTCGACATTCAGACCCACCGGATGCCGCTGGACGGCGACGTCGATCTCGACGCGATCGCCGGGCGGACCGAACGTTTCACCGGTGCCGACCTGGAGGATGTCGTCCGCCGCGCCGGCATGATCGCACTGCGCAAGTCGCTCGACGCCCGTTCCGTGACGATGGCCGATTTCGAGGAGGCGCTCGACGAATCGCGCGCGTCGGTCACCGCCGAGATGGAGGAGGAATATCGCACGATGTCGGCACAGCTGAAGCAGGATGCGCTGGCGATACAGCCGCTGGGCTTCATCGCGCCGGGGACGCTCCACGGCCGGGGTCCGAAGGGCGGAGACTGACCCAGGCATAGCCGAGCAACAGCGCCAGCGCGGCGGCGGCGGCCAGATAGGGCAGCGGCCGCCACAGCTCGTACAGCCCGACGCCGATCGACGGCCCGAGTACGAACGACGCGCCGTTGACCGACGTGACCTTGCCCGCGACCGATCCCTGCGACGCCGAATCGACCGCCAGGCTCGATCCGGCGGTGAAGCCGGGCCGGATGAAGCCGAACCCCATCGCCGCCAGCGCATTGCCCATCGCGATACCGTAAAGCGTCCCCGCCGTGCCCGTGGCGACACAGCCCACCGCGGCGATCACCAGCCCGATCCGCACCAGCATCGCCGGCTTGAGATCGAGCAGCGGGATGAACCCCCATTGCACCAGCAGCGCGCACAGCGCGCCAGTCATCAACACCAGCCCGGTCGGCTGCAACGCTTCGGCCGGGGCCAGGTGCAGCCGGTCGATGACGAGGAAGCCGATCGCCTGCCCGGTCATTGCCTGGGCATGGCCCATCACCAGCCCCACCACCATCCAGTTGCGGATGCGCGGATCGGCGAAGCCGACCTGCGCGCCCGGTTCGGCGGTGGCGGCGGTCACGCTGGCCCCGGTCGGCGCGCCGCCGATCGACGGATAGGCGGAGGCGGCGCCGTGTCCGGCGACGTCGCCCTGCCGGGGCAGCCCGCGCGCGGCGATGACCAGAACGAACAGCCCGAAGGCGCAGCCGACGAACGCCGGCCCGGCCAGCCCGATGTCGACCGATCCCAGATGCCCGACCACCAGATAGGGGGCGATCGCCGGCCCCAGGATGGTGCCCAGCCCGAACGCCGACCCGAGCAGCGCCAGCGCGCGGGTGCGCTCCTCGCGCGACGTCCGCCCGGCGACGATCGCCTGCACCGCAGGGGGTGCCGCCGATCCGAGCCCGCCGTAGAGAATGCGCCCGACCACGAACAGCGCGAACGCCAGCGTGCCGGGAATCCAGCCGTTGATGCCCGCGGTCAGGAACAGGCCGCACAGGAACAGCGACAGGCAAAAGCCACTGACGCCGAGCAGCACCATCGCGCGGCGTCCGTAACGATCCGAGCGATTGGCCCAGAATGGCGCCGCCACCACCCACAACAGCGCGGAGACCGAGAATGCCGCAGCCACCCAGCTGTCGCGCACGCCCAGCGATCGGCCGAGCGCCGGCAGCACCGACTGCAGCGCGGTATTGCCCGCGGCAATGGTCAGCATCACCAGGAACAGCATCGCAAAGGTGCGGTCGAGGCGCGGGGCGGTCATGCCGATCCGATTAGACGGCCCGTCGCATCTTGCAACCTGTCGAGGGCCTGCACGCAACCCTCGCGCTTGCACTTTCGTTGCAGTTTTGCGACGGACACAGGCCTGTCGGCTTCGCAAGGATCATGATGCCCAGTTCGATTTCCGTCGGCCGCGAAGCGCGCAAGGCCAATCGCCGCCTGTCGCCGCGTGCGATGTTCCTGCGCGAGTTCTTTCGCCGGCCGGTCATGGTCGGGTCGATCATCCCGTCGTCCAACCGCACCATCCGCCGCGTGCTCGACCGCGTCGACTGGGGCAACGTCCGGATGTTCGTCGAATATGGGCCGGGCGTCGGCACCTTTTGCCAGGCGGTGCTCGACCGGCTGGGTCCCGACGGGCAGTATGTCGCGATCGACACCAATCCCGATTTCGTCGCCTATCTGCGCGACACGGTGCGCGATCCGCGCTTCTCCGTCGTCCAGGGATCGGCGGAGGACGTCGAATCGATCGTCGCCGATCACGGCCATGAATCGGCCGACTATGTCCTGTCCGGCCTGCCGTTCTCGACGCTGCCGCCGGGCGTCGGAGACCGGATCGTCGCCGCGACTCGCCGCGTTCTGCGCCAGGACGGCGCGTTCCTCGTCTATCAGTTCAACCCCAACGTGCGGAATTTCCTGACCCCGCATTTCGACCATATCGATTACGAGATCGAATGGTGGAACGTGCCCCCGGCCCAGATCTGGTGGGCGTGGAAGGACTGAGTCGCGCGCTTTCCGGCGCGTCCGGGCCGCACACGCATGGAAACCTTGAGCGCGGTCACGCATTGGGGCGTTGACGCGCGCGGGCGCCGCTTCCATCTGGAAGGGACCATGGATCATCTCAACCTGTCCGAAGCCGACTGGCGCAAGCGGCTGTCCCCGGAGCAATTCCACGTCCTGCGCGAGGCGGGGACCGAACCCGCCTTTTCAGGCCGCTACAACAACAACAAGGCCGACGGCATCTATCGCTGCGCCGGCTGCGCGCTCGACCTGTTCGACAGCGACGACAAATATGATTCGGGATCGGGCTGGCCCAGCTTCACCCGGCCGATCACGCCCGACCGGGTCAGCGAGCATGGCGACACCAGCCATGGCATGACGCGAGTCGAGGCACGGTGCGCGCGCTGCGACGGCCATCTGGGCCACGTCTTTCCCGATGGCCCGCCGCCGACCGGGCAACGCTATTGCATGAACTCGGTCAGCCTCGAATTCCGCGCCAGGGCGAACGGCGAGGCGGCCTGATCCGCTCGTCGATCCCCTTGTCGGCGAATCCTTAACCGCGTAGTCATCGGGACGACGCGATGGCGACCCGTACTCGATCTCCGAAGCCCCGTTGGCGACGCGTCCTTGGCTGGATGGTGGGCATCTGCCTGACGCTCGCGGTGCTGGCGTGCGCCGCGCTGGCGATCGCCGTCTATACCGCGCGCGCATCGCTGCCCAGTTTCGACCAGCTCAAATCGTCGCCCAACGGCCAGATGATCCGCGTCCATGCCGCCGACGGCACGGTGATCGTGTCGCTGGGGCCAAGCTATGGCGAGTGGATTCCCTACGACCGGATTCCAGAGGGGATGCGCGACGCGATCGTCGCGGTCGAGGATCGGCGGTTCCGCAGCCACGTCGGGGTCGATCCGATCGGCATCGCGCGCGGCCTCAGGGTCAGCTTCGAGCGGGATCGCCGCGTCGCCGGCGTATCGACCATCACCCAGCAGCTGGCGCGGATGGTGTTCCTCACCTCCAACCGCTCCTACGCGCGCAAGCTGCGCGAAGGGATCGTCGCGCTGGCGCTGGAGCGCAAGTTCACCAAGGACCAGATCCTCGAGATCTACCTGAACAAGGCCTATTTCGGCGGCGGCGCGTACGGCATCGACGCCGCCAGCCGCAAGTTCTTCGGCCATCCCGCCGCCAATCTGTCGCTGCCCGAATCGGCGATCATCGCCGGGCTGGTCAAGGCGCCGAGCAACTATTCGCCGACCGCCGACGCCGACGCCGCGGTCGATCGCGGACGCGTGGTGCTGCGGCTGATGAAGCAGCAGGGCGTCCCCGGCGCCGCCGCCGTCGCCGAATCGGATGTTCAGGCGGTCAAGCTGGCGACCGAGCCGGGCCGCAATTCGGTGCGCTACTTCACCGACTGGGCCTTGCCGCAGCTCGAGACGCTGATCGACGAGACGGTCGAGCCGCTGGAGGTGTGGACCACGCTCGACCTGGGGATGCAGCGCGCCGCCGACGAGGCGATCGCCGCCAACACCCCCGCCGGGGCGCAGGGGGCGCTGGTCGCGCTCGATCGCGGCGGCGAAGTGCGCGCGATGGTCGGCGGCAAGGATTACATCACGTCGATCTACAACCGCGCCACCCAGGCGACGCGCCAGCCTGGTTCGGCGTTCAAGCTGTTCGTCTACCTCGCCGCGCTGGAGGCCGGGCACAAGCCCGACGACGCCGTGGTCGACGAGGCGGTGACGATCGACGGGTGGAGCCCGCGCAATTCGTCGCGCCGCTTCTCCGGCCAGATCGACCTGCGCACCGCCTTTGCCTATTCAATCAACACCATCGCCGCCAAGCTGGGGCAGGAGGTCGGCTTCGGCACCGTCGCCGACATGGCCAAACGGTTCGGCATCACCACCCCGGTCAACACCCATCCGTCGATGGTGCTGGGCACAAGCGACGTGCGGCTGATCGACATGACCCGCGCGTTCGCCAGCGTCGGGCAAAAGGGCGTGCTGGTCACCCCCTATGCGATCACGCGCGTCACCGCCAACGGACAGGTGATCTATTCGCACCAGGTCGACACCAGCCGCGTGCTGGTCGCGCCTTATGTCGCCGCCGAGATGACCGACCTGCTCCAGACCGCCGTCAACACCGGCACCGCTCGCGCCGCGCAGATCGGCCGGCCGGTCGCTGGCAAGACCGGCACCACCAGCTCGAACAAGGACGGCTGGTTCCTCGGCTTCTCCAGCGGAATCACCACCGGGGTGTGGATGGGCCGCGACGACGCCAGGACCATTCCGGGGCTGCAGGGCGGCACCGCCCCCGCGCGCGCCTTTGCCGGCTTCATGAAGAAGGCGGTCGCCGATCGCCCGATCGAGAATTTCGATACCCAGGTGACGCTGCCGGAATGGCAGCTCGAGCCCGATGACGAGGCCTATCTGGGCGAGCCCGACAACGACGAGATGTTGGTCGACCCGGACGGCAACCCGATCGTGCGCGCGCCCGACGATCCCGGCGGCGTCGATCCTGGCGTCGATGCGCCGCAGGCGTTCCCGCCGGGCGGGGGCGAGGCGCTGGCGCCGCCGCCGCAGCGGCTCGACCAGGATTTCATCGACCGCGCGATCGGCCGCGATCGCTCCAGAGACGGATCACGCGACGGGGGACGCGATGGGGCACGCGACGGATCGCGCCAGCCGCCCGCGCGCGATATTCCGCGTCCGGTCGATCGCGACCGCCCCCGCGGCGGCGATCAGGAGTCGCGGCCCAACCCGTGAAGCCGGGCGCCGTTGGCGCGCAGCCACGCTCGCGCCGGGGCGGGATCGCGTTCGAGCAATTCGGCGACCAGCGCATGGAACACCGGGCTGTGGTTCATGTGGACGCGGTGCGCGACCTCATGCGCCACGGTCGCGCGCCGCACCCAGTCGGGGGCGAGGATCAGCCGCCAGCTATAACGGATCGCGCCCCGGGACGAACAACTGCCCCAACGCCCGCGCGGATCGCCGACCGCGACCATCGAGACCGTCACCTCCGCCTTTGCTGCGAACTCGGCGGTCTCGGCGCTCAACACGCGCAGCGCCTCCCGCCGCAGCCAGCGCGCGATTCGTCCGGCGAATCCCGCGGACGGGCCGCCGCAGACCAGCCGATCGCCATCACGATACGGTGTGCGCGGCGCCGCCGGTCGATGGTCGAGCGTCAGATCGATTCCGGCGAACGGCACCAGCCCGCCCGGCGCGAAGGGTTGCGATTCGGGCATCCGCGCGCGCTGCGCGGCGATCCATCCGGCCTGTTCCTCCGCCCATTGCAGCGCCGGCTTGAGCGCGGCGCGCGGCGGCAGGGTCAGGCGCACCCGCCCGCTGACCGGATCGACCGACAGCCGCAGTTTCCGCGCGCGCGGATGACGGCGGACCTCGATCCCGGCAGGGTTCACAATTCGCGATCGATCATGTGATGCTCGAGGTCGCCCGCCTCCAGCTCCGACACGGTCCAGCCGCGCGTCGATTCGCCGGCGGCGTGCACCGCCTCGCGATCGCCGCACACCAGATAATGCCAGTCGGGCAGCGGCTCCCCATTGGCGCGCAAGCGATAGGCGCAGGTGGAGGGAAGCCATTCGATATCGCCGACGTTGGCGTTGGTCAGCCGCACGCAATCGGGCACATAGGCGCGGCGATGGCGATAGTCGTTGCACTGGCCGCTGCGCCGGTCGAGCAGGCGGCAGGCGACGTTGGTGGCGTAGAGGACTCCGGTTTCCTCATCCTCCAGCTTGTGGAGGCAACATTTCCCGCATCCGTCGCACAACGCCTCCCACTGCGCGCGATCGAGCGCGGCGAGCGGCAGCGATTCCCAGAACTTCGTTTCCGTCACTTCACCCAGCGTTCGAGTTCGGCGGTCACCGCCTGCGGCCCCTGATCGGCCGGCAGCAGCGCGACCGGCGTGCCGTCGGGTGCCATCAGATAGGCCTGTCGGCTGTGCGATACCAGATAACCACCGCCGGGGCCGGGCAGATCGATCTTGTAGAAGATGCCGTAAGCCTTGGTCACCGCGTCGATTTCCGCCCGCGTGCCGGTCAGCCCGATCATGCGCGGATGAAAGGCGTTGACGAACTGCTTGAGCACCGGCGCGGTATCGCGGCCGGGATCGACGCTCACGAATACCGGCACCACCTTGCTCCCGCGCGCCGGCGCCGCCTTTTCGAACGCGGCCAGCCCGGCGCCGATCGCCTGGACATCGACCGGGCAGACGTCGGGGCAATAGGTATAGCCGAAATACATGATGCGATAGCGGCCGGCCAGGTCGCGATCGGTCACCCGCCTGCCATCCTGATCAGTCAGCGCAAAGGCGCCGCCGATCCGCGCACCGGCCAGCGGTGGCGGTTGATCGGGAGCGGAAGCGCCACCGCACGCCGCCAGCGCGACGATCGGGGCAAGCAAAAGGGCCAGGGCCGGTAAGCGTCTGTTCATGGCATCGCGAGCCTTGGTCTGCTAGGCGCTTCCATGCAAGCTCAACCAGGGTTTACCGTCTCGATGAAACCTTCCGTCCTCCGCTTCGCCCTTGCCGCCGTCGTCATCGCCGCGCCGGCCGCGCTGCCCGCGCAACGCATGTCCGACAGCTATGAATTCCTGAAGGCGGTGCGCGACGCCGACGGCACCAAGGTGACCGAGATCCTCGACAAGCCCGGTTCGCGGATCATCAACGCGCGCGACGACGCCGGCGACGGCGCGCTCCACATCGTCGCCAAGCGCAGCGACGCGACCTACATCCGTTTCCTGCTGGGGCGCGGCGCCGACATCAATCTGCAGGACGGGCGCGGCAACACCCCGTTGATGGTCGCGATCAGCAGCAGTTGCTTCGGCTGCGTCGATACGCTGATCAAGCAAAAGGCCAACATCAACCTGGCCAATGCCTCCGGCGAAACGCCGCTGATCCGCGCGGTGCAGCTGCGCAACCTCGATCTGGCGCGCACCCTGCTCGATGCCGGCGCCAACCCCGATCAGCGCGACGTCATCGCCGGACTGTCGGCGCGTGACTATGCCCAGCGCGACACCCGCTCGCCCGCGCTGACCAAGCTGCTCGCCGACGCGCCAAAGGCCGGGGCCACACGCCGCGTGTCCGGTCCGGGACTTTAATACCCACCCAGATCGCCGAACGCATCGGGATCGACCAGCCCGATCACCCGCCGCGCCGCGCGGCGGGCCAGCGCCAGCGTACAGCGCCGACGGGCGGGGGCGGGCATCGCCACTGTCGCCGCTTCCCGCATGATCGCCGCGTCATAGCGGTCGGCGACGATCACCCCGGCGCGGTCGGGCAGGAAACCGGCGCCGTCGAGCGGGCTGGCATCGAACCCCTCTGGCACCGCCCAGTAGAACCGGTCGCAATGATCGAGATAGTCGGTCCATTTGCCGTCGCCGAGCAGATCGGCGCGCGATACCTTGATCTCGACGATCACCAGCCCGCCGCGCGCATCAAGCGCCATCAGGTCGGCCCGCCGCCCGCCGGCCAGCGGCACCTCTGCGATCGCGACGATATCGTGGCGCAGCAGCATCCGGCACACCCCGCGCGCGACGTCCGCCGCGACGAGCGGGAGCGACGCGGCGAGCGCGGAATCGGAAAGGGGCACGGCGCTGGCCATGCCCCCTTCTAGAACATTACACGAACACTGAAAAGATCAGCGGTAAAAGACGTGGTTGCCGATCGCGGCGACCTTCGCCATCCGCCAGCCCGGCGCGACGCTGCGCGCGTGGAAGAACAGCGCATTGCCGGCGGCCGAATCCCACAAGTCGCGCTGCGCGACTTTGGCCACCGCGATCGCGGTCGACCACGCACGGCCGCTGCCGCTGGGGACATTGCCGCCGCGCACGAACGAGAACTGGCCGCGCTGGGTCAGCACCGAACACACCGACTTGGGGAACCGGCCCGAACGGGTGCGGTTGAGGATGGTCTGCGCCACCGCGAGCTGGCCGGCGAGCGGCTCACCCTTAGATTCGAAATAGACGCCCGAGGCGAGGCAGCGCAGCTCGCTATCGTCGGCGGCGGCGCTTTGCGCGGCGACGGCCTCGGCGAGCGAATCGTAATCATCATCATCGTCGATGGCGTCGGCCTGCGCCATGGTGACCGGTGCGTCCTGGACCACCGCCGGCTGGAGCTGCGTCGCGTTCGCCGGCACCGGCTCGGCCTGGACAGGCTCGGGCGCGGGGGGAACTTGTGGAAGCGTCAGCGCGTTTAGGGTGGCGAGCGGCGCGGAATCGAGCTGCTGCGCGAAGCCGGGCGCCGAGATGCCCACCAGCGCGGCGCCAAAGAGAAGAACCGCCACAGGAGATGCGGCGCGGGTAACCAGATTCATCAAGCTTCGATCAAGTGCGGTTGGCGCACGATCCGGCTTCAGGCCCGCACATCCGCGGGAAGCGACCGGAACGGGAAACCCCCCGACTGCGTAACCGACCGGAATCGCACTCCGAAAGGCACAACGCTAACAAACTACGGCGCACCTGATTTTGCGGTGCAACAATGTCAATCGAGCGCGATCGTTTCAGCGACGAATCGTTCCGCTTCCGGGATGTCCAGTTCCACCACCCACAGATCGGGGTCGCGCGCGACGCGGCGCTGCCAATAGTCGGTGATCGCCGCGTCATCGGTTTCGCGCGGGCCGCTGCGGATGATCGCCGGCCGCCCCTCACCCCCGACTCCGCGCTCGACGAAGCGGGGGTCGCCGCCCCGATCGAGCAGCAGCGCCAGCAGCGCGCCGCCCTGTTGATCGCCGCGCGCGAGCACCATCGCGCTGCCGCCGGCATCGTGGACGCGGCGGATCAGCGCCTTGACCAATACCCCGCTCGGCAGCCGGTCGCTCACATCCGATAGCCGGGCAGGCCCGCCAGCGGGATATGCGATTTCATGAAGGTGCCGGTGCCCCGCGCCGCTTCCTCCCCGCTCGCATCGACCAGCCGCGCCTCGGCGACCATCACCCTGCGGTGACCGCTGACCCAGCGCCCCTCGGCGATCACCGGCCCCTCGCGCAGCGGACGGGTGAACAGCAGGTTGAACGCGGTGGTCAGCAGGAAACGATCGCTGACCAGGCTATTCGCCGCGTAGAAGGCGGCATCGTCGAGCATCTTGAAATAGGCGGTGCCGTGCAGCGCGCCCGCCGCGTGGTAGAAATCGCCCGACACCGTGAAAGAGATACGCGCCTGCCCCGCCCCGGTGATCTCTAGCCGCGAGTCGAACAGCCGGTTGACCGGCGCGGCGTCATAGAGCGATTCGAGCGCGCGAAAATGGGCTTCCGCCCCGGCCGGCGGCGGCGTGGCCGGTTCAGGCGGCATCGCGCGCTTCGACGCCGGTCAGCAACGCATAGAGCGCGTCGGGCGACCCGGCACCGCGCAGCTTGTCGGCCAGCGTGCGATCCCGCAGCCGGCGGGAGACCTGCGCCAGCGCCTTGAGGTGATCGGCGCCGGCATCGACCGGCGACAGCAGCATGAACACCAGATCGACCGGCAGATCATCGACCGCGGCGAACTCGATCGGCCGCGCGAGGCGCGCGAACACCCCCCGCACCGAACCGAGTCCGGCGATCTTGGCGTGGGGCACCGCGATGCCGCCACCGAACCCCGTGGTCCCCAGCTTTTCCCGCGAGGCCAGGCGTTCGGCGACGGCAGCGCCATCCAGTTCCCACAGCCGCTCCGACGCCGTGCCGAGCGCGGCGAACAGCGCCCGCTTGTTGCCCGCGGGCATATCGGCAAACACGGCGTCGAGGCCGAGCAGGTCGATCATCTCGATCATGACGGTCCGTCGATCAGCTGGCGCGATTGGGTTCGACCCAGCCGATCGTACCGTCGCCACGGCGATAGACCATGTTGAGGCTGCCGGTGCCGCTGTTGGTGAACAGCAGCGCGTTGGTGTTGCGCAGATCGAGCATCATCACCGCGTCTGACACGCTGGCATCGGGCACGTCGACGCGCGTCTCCGCGATGATCAGCGGTGCGTCGGCGGCTTCCTCCTGCTCCGCACCCTCGTTGAACAGCGTGTAGCCGGCATTGTCGAAGCCGTTGGCGGCCACTGCCACAGCCGCCTCCGCCGCCGCCGCCGCGCGATCGGCGTTGCGATCCTTCAAGCGACGCATGTAGCGGCGCAACTGCTTCTCGATCTTGTCGGCCGCGCCCTCGAACGCGCCGCGCGCATCCTGGCCGCCGTTGCTGCCCTTGAGGATCAGCCCCTGCATCACATGCGCGACGATGTCGCAGGTGAAGCGGTGATCGTGCGGCCCCTTGCCAAAGGTGACTTGGGCGGAAATCGCCCGCGAGAAATATTTATCCGCAATCCCCTGAAGGCGCTCCTCGACCTGGCTCTTCAGTGCTTCACCAGTATCGACCTGGTGACCAGAGACCCGGATTTCCATCGCTTTCTCCTTCTTGATTGGGGAGGCGCACCTAGGAACGCCCCCCGGGTGCGTCAACCGAACGCCGGAGCCCCCCACAACGGTTCCTTCACCGTCGCCATGAATTCGGCGTGGCGGGCCAATTCGTCGGCGGTGGCGGCGTGGGGACGCGCCGGACGCGCCACGGCGCGCGCGACCGGCGCCACCTCCTCCGCCGCGATCTCCACCGCCAGGCCCAGCCCGATCTGGCGCCCGCCCGACAATTCGACATAGACCTGCGCCAGAAGCTGCGCGTCGAGCAGCGCGCCGTGCAGCACGCGGTGGCTGCGATCGATGCCGTAGCGGGTGCACAGCGCGTCGAGCGTGTGCTTGGCGCCGGGATGGCGGGTGCGCGCGATCGCCAGCGTATCGACCATCCGGCTGCGACACACCTCATCATGTCCGCAGCGGCGCAATTCGCCGTTGATGAAGGAAAAATCGAATCCGGCATTATGCGCGATCAGCGGCGCGTCGCCGATGAACTCGATCAGCTCGGCGGCCAGCCGCGCGAACACCGGCTTGTCCGAAAGAAAGGCGTCGCCCAGCCCGTGGATCCGCTCGGCCTCCGCCGGCATCGGCCGTTCGGGGTTGATGTAGACGTGGAAAGTCCGCCCGGTCTCGACCTTGTTGATCAGTTCGACACAGCCGATCTCGACCAGCCGGTCGCCACCGGGAAAGCTCAACCCGGTGGTCTCGGTGTCGAAAACGATTTCGCGCATGACGACCTTATCCGCCTCCCGCGTCCAACAGGCAAGCGACCAGACGGCGGACCGCGTCGCGCGTATCGTCGATCGTCCCGCCAGTGGGGATGACGAAATCGGCGCGCGCGCGCTTTTCGGCGTCGGGGACCTGCTTGGCGAGGATTGCGGCGAACCGCTCCGCCGTCATCCCCGGCCGCGCCAGGACCCGCGCGCGCTGCACGTCGGCCGGCGCCGACACCACCACCACCTTGTCGACATGCGCATCGCCGCCGGTCTCGAACAGCAGCGGCACATCGAGCACCACCAGCGGCGCGGCGGCGTGTTCAGCCAGGAAGGCGGCGCGTTCCTCCGCCACCGCCGGGTGGACGATCGCCTCCAGCGCCTCCAGTTCGGTCGGATTGCCGAACACCGCTTCCGCCAGCAGGGTCCGATCGACCCCGCGCGCGCTGGTGGTATCGGGAAAGCGCGCCTCGATCGCCGCGACCAGCCGTCCGGCCGGTCCGTGCAGGCGGTGGACGGCGGCATCGGCGTCGAACACCGGCACGCCTTCGTCGGCGAACATCGCCGCGACGGTCGATTTGCCCATGCCGATCGATCCGGTCAGGCCCAGCGTGATCGGGCGGGCCGTCATGACGTCAACAACGCGCGCAATTCCTCGTCCCTGTCGCGCGGCGGCGGTGCGTCGAACAGCAGCTCGAACGCGAGCGCGGCCTGGCCGATCAGCATCTCCAGCCCATCGACCGTGTCGAGCCCGCGCGCGTGCGCCTGCGCCAGCAGCGGCGTCTCCAGCGGCGCGTAGACGATGTCATAGACCACGGCGTCCTCGGGGAGCGGCGCCAGATCGATTTCCAGCGGCGGCTGGCCGGTCATGCCCAGCGCGCTGGTGTTGACCAGCAGCGCGGTGGTCGGCGCCAGCGGGGCGGCCAGCGGCACCACGTCGCCCTTCAGCCCGAACCCGGCGAGCAGCCCCGCCGCCTTGAGCGGGCTGCGGTTCATCACGGTGACGCGGCCGACCCCCAGCTTCGACAGCGCGAACAGCACCGCACGCGCCGCGCCGCCGGCACCGATCACCGTGACATGCTGTCCGGTGAGATCGAGCCCGACGATCGGCGCAACGAAACCGCCCGCGTCGGTATTGGTGCCGATCAGCGCGTCGCCGTCCCGCAGCACGCAATTGATCGCGCCGATCGACTGGCGCACCCCGCCGCGATCCTCGACCAGGTCGAGCGCGGCGATTTTGTGCGGGATGGTGATGTTGCATCCGCGCCACGCCGGATCGGCGCGGCGATCGGCGAAATAGCCAGGCAGATCGGCGGCGGCGACCAATGTCTTGCGATATTCGGCATCGATGCCGAGCGAGTCGAGCCAGAAGCCGTGGATCACCGGCGATTTCGACTGGGCGATCGGATCGCCGATCACCTCGGCATAGGGCCGGCCCGTGCCGGCCGGGGCATCGGCGCGCGTCATGACGTCAGCACGCCCCTGACCCGCAGATAATCGAGCACCGGCAACAACGGCATCCCCAATATCGTGAAGTGGCTCCCATCGACGCGGGCGAACAGCTGCACCCCCGGCCCCTCGATGCGGAAGCAGCCGACGCAGCCGGCGATCGCGGGCCATTCGGCGTCGAGGTAGGCGGCGATGAACGCGTCGCTCAAGGGGCGAACGAACAGCGTCGCGGTGTCGACCTCGCGCCAGACCGGTCGGCCGCCCTCCGCGATCACCGCCGCGCTGTGCAGCTTGTGGCGATGGCCCGACATCCGCCGCAGGTGATCTTCCGCCTCCGCCCGGTCGCCAGGCTTGTCGAGCAGCGTGCCGTCGGCCAGCTCGACCACCGAATCGCTGCCGAGCACGAGCGCGGCAGGATCGCGCAGCGAGACCTTGCGCGCCTTCAACTCGGCGAGCGCGTCGGCGGTATCGCGGCCGCCCGCCCCGATCAGCCCGGCCTTCGCCGCCGCCTCGTCGACGTTCGGCGGCGACACGTCGAACGCCACCCCCGCCGCGTCGAGCATCGCCCGCCGCGACGCGCTGCCCGATGCCAGCACCAGCCTCATCATGTTTCCACCCTCAGCAGATCGCGATCGTTGACCAGCCCGATGATCGCCGCCGCGGTCTCCTCGATCGATCGGCGGGTGACGTCGATCACCGGCCAGCCATTGTCGGCGAACATGCGGCGGGCAAAGGCGACCTCCTTCGCCACCGAATCCTGCTCGACATAGGCGGTCTCCGTCTTCTGGTTGAGCGACAGCAGCCGGTTGCGGCGGACCTGCACCAGCCGGTCGATGCTGGTCGTCAGCCCCACCACTAGCGGATTCCGCAACGCGTAAAGCGCGCGCGGCGGCGGCGATTCGACCACGATCGGGATATTGGCGGTCTTGTACCCCCGATTGGCGAGATAGATCGACGTCGGCGTCTTCGACGATCGCGATACGCCGGCCAGCACGATATCGGCCTGCTCCCAATCCTCCGGCGCGATGCCGTCGTCGTGCGCGATCGTCCACTGGATCGCCTCGACCCGCGCGAAATAGGCGGCGTCGAGGATGTGCTGGCGGCCCGGCCGCGCCTTGGCTTCCTGCCCCAGCATCGCCGACAGCGCGTCGTTGACCCCGTCGAGCGGCGCCACCGCCGGCAATCCCATCGCCCGGCAGCGCCCCTCCAGCATGTGGCGGATCGCCGGATTCACCAGCGTGAACAGTACCAGGCCGGGCTTTTGCGCGATCTCCTGCAGGATGCGCTCCAGATGCGCCTCGCTGCGCACCATCGGCCAGAAATGCCGCTGGGTCTCGACGTCGTCATATTGGGCGAGCGCCGCCTTGGCGATATTCTCCAGCGTCTCGCCGGTGGAATCGGACAGAAGGTGAAGGTGCAGCCGCATTCAGCACAGATCTGTGGAAAACATGGGGACAGTCGCTAGCGCAACCCCGGCCGGGCGCCAAGCGCACCGATTCCGGTCGATTCATCCACCGTCATCCACAGCGGCGCCGACATCCGGCGATTCATCCCACAGCCTGTGGATAGCGGGGATGCCCCGGCGCGAATCCGCGGCGCCGCGTCGGAATACGCCGGTCAAGCTGTTGGCATAATCGGGGCGGAAGCCTAATCCCGGCGATCAACCGACCAACAACCTTCAACAACCCATAGATTCTTTCTTTTAAGAGGTAGGCGACGGCGTGAACGTGATTGAGACCAAGCCGTTGCTCGCGACGTTGCGCGGTACGCGGCAGGCGGTGCCGCCGGTATGGCTGATGCGTCAGGCCGGGCGCTATCTGCCCGAATATCGCGCGCTGCGGGCGGACAAGGGCGGCTTCCTCGAGCTGGCGACGGACAGCGTCGCGGCGGCCGAGGTCACGCTCCAGCCGATCCGCCGGTTCGGTTTCGACGGCGCGATCCTGTTCTCCGACATCCTGATGGTGCCGTGGGCGCTGGGCCAGGATCTGTGGTTCGAGACTGGTGAGGGACCACGGCTCGCGCCGACGCTGACCACCCGCGCGGTGCTCGACGGGCTGGCGCCGCGCCCCGAACGGCTCGACCCGGTCTATGCGACGGTGCGCGCGGTCAAGGCCGCGCTGGATCCGGCAACCACCTTCCTCGGTTTCGCCGGTGCGCCGTGGACGGTGGCGACCTACATGATCGCCGGCCAGGGCAGCCGCGAACAGGCGGCGGCGCGGCGGCTGGCATACAACGATCCGGGGCTGATGGCGGCGCTGGTCGAGCGGATCGTCGCGGTCACGCTCGATTATCTCGAAGGGCAGGTCGCCGCCGGGGTCGAGGCG
Source organism: Sphingomonas sp. (assembly GCF_035555815.1). Lineage (GTDB taxonomy): Bacteria > Pseudomonadota > Alphaproteobacteria > Sphingomonadales > Sphingomonadaceae > Sphingomonas. The sequence continues at coordinate 471 of NZ_DATMGG010000128.1, read as the reverse complement.
GTGCAGCTGTTCGACAGCTGGGCCGGCAGCCTGAGCCCGGCGCAGTTCGAAACCTGGGTGATTGGCCCGACCGCGCGGATCGTCGCCGGATTGCGCGCGCGCTGCCCCGACGTCGCGATCATCGGCTTTCCCAAGGGCGCGGGCGGCAAGCTGCCCGCCTATGCCCGCGAGACCGGCATCGACGCGATCGGCATCGACGAGACGGTCGATCCGCTGTGGGCGGCCGCCAGCCTGCCGGCGACGATGCCGGTACAGGGAAATCTCGATCCGCTGGCGCTGATCGCCGGCGGCACGGTGCTGGACGACGCGGTCGATCGCATCCTTGCGGCGTTTGCCGACCGGGCGCATGTGTTCAACCTGGGTCACGGCATCCTGCCCGACACGCCGATCGCGCATGTCGAGCGACTGCTGCGGCGGGTTCGGACAACGGCATGAACACGGCCGGGCGGAGGCGAGCATGACTGGGTTTCT
>NZ_DATMGG010000127.1:0-5340 GCF_035555815.1 Sphingomonas sp. | reverse complement strand
AGCTTGGTCGCCTGCTTGATGTCGCCCGACGCGCCCGACGAGACCTTGTCGTGGCCGAAGATCACTTCCTCCGCCACGCGGCCCCCCATCACCGTCGCCATGTCGGCGAACATCTTGTCGCGGTGATAGGAGTAATTGTCGCGCTCCGGCATCGACACCACCATGCCGAGGGCACCGCCCCGCGGTATGATCGTCGCCTTATGGATCGGATCGGACGCCGGTTCATGGACGCGGACCAGCGCGTGACCGGCCTCGTGATAGGCGGTCATCCGCTTCTCGTCGTCGGTCATTACCAGCGATTTCCACTCGGTGCCCATGATGACCCGGTCCTTGGCCAGCTCGAACTGGGCCATCGACACCAGCCTTTTGCCCAGCCGCGCGGCCATCAGCGCCGCCTCGTTGACCAGGTTGGCCAGGTCCGCGCCGGCCATGCCCGGCGTACCGCGCGCGATGGTGCGCGCGTCGACGTCGGGTGCCAGCGGCACCTTTTTCATGTGGACTTCCAGGATCTTCACCCGGCCCTCGATGTCGGGCAGCGGCACCGTCACGCGGCGATCGAACCGGCCCGGGCGCAACAGCGCCGGATCGAGCACGTCGGGCCGGTTGGTGGCGGCGATGATGATGATTCCCTCGTTCGCCTCGAACCCGTCCATCTCGACCAGCAACTGGTTGAGCGTCTGCTCGCGCTCGTCGTTGCCGTTGCCGAGACCGGCGCCGCGATGGCGGCCGACCGCGTCGATCTCGTCGATGAAGACGATGCACGGCGCCGATTTCTTGGCCTGTTCGAACATGTCGCGCACCCGGCTCGCGCCGACGCCGACGAACATCTCGACGAAGTCCGATCCGGAGATGGTGAAGAACGGCACCCCCGCCTCACCCGCGATCGCGCGGGCGAGCAATGTCTTGCCGGTGCCCGGGGATCCGACCAGCAGCGCGCCCTTGGGGATCTTGCCGCCCAGCCGGGCGAACTTGGTCGGGTCCTTCAGGAACTCGACGATCTCCTGCAATTCCTCGCGCGCCTCGTCGATGCCGGCGACGTCGTCGAAGGTCACGCGGCCTTCCTTTTGCGTCAGCATCCGCGCGCGCGACTTGCCGAATCCCATCGCGCCCGAACCGGACCCCTTCTGCATCTGCCGCAGCACAAAGAAGGCGATGCCCAGAAACAGCAGGAACGGCAGCGAGTTGTAGAGCATCAGCAGCCAGATGTTGGCGCCTTCGTCGGGTCGCGCGTTGATCTGGACGCTCTTCTTGCGCAGCGTCTCGACCAGGTTGGCGTCCTCGATCCGATAGGTGCGGAACTTCTCGCCCGAACTCAGCGTGCCCGAAATGGTGTCGCGGGCGATGTTGACGTCCTTGACCGTGCCCTCGTCGACCTTGTCGAGGAAGGTGGAATAGGGAATCGCGCTGCCCGCCGTCGTGGTCGTCCGGCCATCGATCAGCGTCACGAACAGCGCGAGGCCGAGCAGGATCGCGACCCAGATCAGCAGGCTCTTCATCCAGGGGTTGCCGCCACCCTCGGGCTGCTTGTCGTTGTCGTTCATGCGCTTGGAATCACCTTTCAGCCGCCCAAGATAAGGGCGCACGGGTTAATGGCAATGGAACGGCGTGCAGATCGGGCCGATCAGTGCCCACGGCGCGGCGGCGCCGCGGCGAAACGCCACACCGTGCCGTGGGGCGAGGCCAGTACCCCGGCCTGGGTCGCGGCGCCGCCGCGTTCCAGCGCATCGAGCAGCGGCTCGATATTGGCCGCCGGGTCGAAATCGGGGCGGGCGATGCCGGCCAGGTGCCGTGTCGCGACGATCGCCCCGCGCGCGAGGCGCCGGCGAAGTTCGCGCGGCAGGCCGGCGACGTCGATCCACCGCTGGTCGGGCGGCGACGCCACGCGCCGCGCCTCGGCCAGCCAGGCGCGCATCTCCTCGATCTCCTGGTCGCTTTCGGAAAGGTGCGCGGCGGCGCGGGCGATCTGCGCGGCGTCGAGCCACGGCTGATCGGCGAGCAGAGCACGCACCCGCACCCGCTCGAACGCGGGATCGAGGTTGCTGGGATCGTCGACGAACGGGATGGCGGCGGCGGTGACGATTGCGCGCAGTTCAGCGCGGCGCCAGCCGAGCAACGGGCGCACCAGCGGCAGCGACGCCTCGCCCACCTCCAGCGGGCGGCGGCGCGGGATGCCGCGCAGCCCGGCGATGCCCGATCCGCGCGCGGCGCGCATCAGGAACGTCTCCGCCTGATCGTCGGCATGGTGCGCGGTGGCGAGGGCGGCGGCGCGCCCGTCGATCGCCCAGCGCGCCAGCAGCGCATAGCGCGCCGCCCGCGCCCCGGCCTGCAGCCCCTGTCGGGGGATCGGCGCGGCGGGCGTCAGCGTCGCGTGGGGAATCGCCCGCTCCGCACACCAGCCGGCGACCATCGCGGCCTCATCGGCGCTGCCGGGCCGCAACTGGTGATCGACCGTCGCCGCGATCACTGCGGAGGGGAAGGCTTCGGCGGCCAGCGCCAGCATCGCCATGCTGTCCGCGCCGCCCGACACCGCCAGCGCCAGCGGCGCGTCGCCCCTTGGCAACCGGCCGAGCGCCGCCGCGATATCGCCGGCGAACCGCTCGGCGGGGGTCACTTTACTGGCACTTGGCGGTGGCGCGCCCCTTGGCGACATCGGCCTTCATCGTCGCCGACAGCTTGCTGCCATAGACCGAGTCGAGCTCGCTGTAGACCTTGCACGCATCGGCCGGCTTCTTCAGCGCGACCAGCGCCTGCCCGAGGTAGAGCAGACTGTCGGGTGCGCGCTCGCCATCCGGGAATTTCTTGTAGCTGTCGTAAAAGGCGAGCGTGGCGAGGCTGGGCTTGCCCTCGTCCAGATAGGCGCGGCCAAGCAGGTTCTGGGCGAAGCTGGCGCGGCGGTGCTTGGGATATTTGTCGGCGACCGCCTTCAGTTCCTTCTCGGCCTCGGGATAGAGCTTCGCCTGCCACAGCCGGAAGCCATAGGTATAGGCGTCCTCGGCCTCGTCGCCGGTGTCGGGGCGCTCGACGCCCTTGATCGCGGCGGCCCGGGCGGGATCGGGCCGGGACGATGCGGCGGGCGTGCCCTGCGTCGGGCGGGTCGCGCTCACCGGGGGCGGGGCGGTGCCGCTGCTGCTGGTGTCGCCGGCCACTATCGCCGCCTCACCGCCCTCCAGCGCCTTCAACCGGGCGTCGGTGGCGGTCTTGTACGCGGCAAAGGCATCTTCGAGCTGGCGCAGGCGATAGCCGGCCTGCTCGACCTGGCCGGTTACGCTGCGGATGTTGGTTTCCAGCGCGCTGACCCGCGCGGTCAGGTCGGTGATCGCGCCGCCGGCGGGGGTGCCGGGGCGGTCGGCGACGACGGCGGGCGCGGTGATCTGCGGCTCGACGGTGGCACTGGCACCGCCGGGAAAGACCTTGCGCTGGACCGCGCGCATTTCGCTTTCCAGCCGCGTCACCCGGCCCTCGACCCCGCTTTGCGCCTGTGCCGGCGCACAGAAACCCAGCGTCGCGACGATCATCGTCGCGGCCAAAACGATCCGCATCCTCTTATCCCCGGTCATGTCCCGCATCGGCCGGCGTTATCGCAGCTTTGACGTCACGCCGCCAGTCTTACGGCGTGGCGGTGGTGTTCGATCCGCTGGCCTGTGCCGGCGGCGCGCCACGCGCCAGCAGCGCGTCGGCACCGATCGGAACGTCCTTCACCGCGACCCGGCCATCGCCCAGCGGCGCGACCTGGGATCCGTTGACGGTGACCCGCAGCTTGTCGGGCCGGCCGATATTGATCATCGGCCCGCTGGCGTCGGTCGGCACGTCATAGCTCTCGCCCGGCGCCATCGTCTTCATCAGCAGCGTCTTGCCGGCGGAATCATAGACCCGCACCCACACTTCGTCGGTCGCGGTGAGCGTGACGTGGCCGGAGCCGGCCGGGGTCGGCGGGGTGATCGGGATCTGCACGGTCGATCCCTCGTCCGCCACCGGCGCGCTTTCGATCGCGGTCGGTTCGGTGCCGCCGCGGAACAGGCTGGTGCCATACCACAGGCCGATGCCGATCAGGATCGCCAGCGCGACCAGCACGCCCCCCAGGACCAGCCCACGCGACGGCGCGCGCGACGGCTCGTCGGCCTCATACAGCGGCGCGGGAATCTCGCGGCCGGGCAGCACCGCCAGTTCACCGCGCACCAGATTGGCGGTGGCGACTTCATCGACGCCGACCGCGCGGGCATAGGCCTTGGCGAAACCGATCGCGTAGGTGCTCGATGGCAGGCTGTCATAGCTGCCCGCCTCGATCGCCTCGAGGTGGCGTTGCGGAATGCGGGTGCGGGCGGCGATGTCGGCCACCTCCAGCCCCTGGCCGACCCGCGCATCGCGCAGGATATCGCCGGGCCGCTTCGGGAACAGTGTCGCGTTGTCTTGCGACTCGCCTTCGAGCATCGCTGTCTCCGTGGGAGCGCCACGAACCGCGGCGCGCCGGTGTGTTCCATTGCGACGGAACGATTGTCAATCGCGGAAAGCCGTCCGCGCGCGGCTAATCCAGCTCTATGCCGTGCGTGACGGCCCATTGCTGCAACGCGGCGCGCAGGTCGCGCCCGGGCGGATCGGCGAGCCATTGCGTCATTTGCGCCATGATAGCGGCACGATCGAGACTGCGCACCATCGCCTTGATCGGCCCGACCGCGGCGGGGGTGATGGACAGCCGTTCGATGCCCAGTCCGATCAGCGCCATCGCCTCCAGCGGGCGGCCGCCCATCTCGCCGCATACGGTCAGCGGCTTGCCCGCCGCAGCGACCGGCGCGACCACGCGGGCGAGGAAGCGCAGGATCGACGGGCTGAGCCAGTCATAGCGGATCGCCAGCTTGGGATGGGCACGATCGGCGGCGAACAGGAACTGGGTCAGGTCGTTGGTGCCCACCGACAGGAAATCGAGCCGAGGCAGCAGCTGGTCGAGCACCTCGGCCAGCGCCGGCACCTCCAGCATCGCGCCATAGCGGATCTCGTGCGGCAGCTTGCGGCTGCGCGAGACCAGCCAGGCGCGCTGGGCCTCGAACAGCGCGCGCGCCTCATCGAATTCCCACGGCTCGCTGACCATCGGGAACATCACGTTGAGCTGACGCCCCGCCGCCGCCTCGATCAGCGCGCGCGCCTGCGCCTTCATCAGCCCGTCGCGTTCCAGCGCGACCCGCAGCGCGCGCCAGCCCATTGCCGGGTTCTCTTCCTGCATGACGTCCTGGCGCATGTAGGGAAGTGATTTGTCGCCGCCTATATCGACGGTGCGGAACACCACAGGCCGCTCTCCCGCGGCATCCAAGACTTCGCGGTATAGTCGCTGCTGGCGTTCGCGCTGCG
>NZ_DATMGG010000126.1:0-2060 GCF_035555815.1 Sphingomonas sp. | reverse complement strand
GCCGCGCCGATCGTCACGGACCGGCTGATCCTGCGGCGTTGGGAGGCGCGCGACGCCGCGCCGTTCCACGCGATGGGGCGGGATGCGCAGGTGATGCGCTATATCGGCCCGCCGCTCGGCATGGCGGAGGTGAAGGCGGCGATCGCGCGGCAGAACGACCTGCTCGATACCGGCGGATCGTGTTTCCGCGCGATCGAGCGGGTCGACGACGGCGCGTTCCTGGGCTTTTGCGGGATCAAGCCGGGCCCGGACGGGACGCCGATCGCCGGCCAGCCCGAAATCGGCTGGCGATTGCGCCGCGATGCCTGGGGAAGGGGCTATGCGCGTGAAGCGGCGGCGGCGAGCCTGGCCGATGCGTGGGCCAACGATGTCGCGCGCGTCGCGGCGATCACCGTCCCCGCGAACCGCGCCAGCTGGGGGCTGATGATACGGCTGGGGATGACGCGCGTGGAAGACGGCGATTTCGATCATCCGGTCGTGCCGGAGGGCAATCCGCTGCGCCGGCACCTGTGCTACACGATCGGCCGGCCGCAATGACGGCGGTGGCGGACGAGCCGGCAGTCGGGACGTCACGCGGATCGCGCGCGCTGTTCGTCGCCACGATCCTGACGGGATCGTTCCTGCTGTTCCTGGTCCAGCCGATGGTCGCGCGGATGGCGCTGCCCCGGCTGGGCGGCGCGCCGGCGGTGTGGAATTCGGCGATGCTGGTCTATCAGGCGCTGCTGCTGGGTGGCTATGCCTATGCCCATGGCCTTGGCCGTTTGCCGCTGCGGCGCGGCGCGGCGATCCATCTCGCGCTGCTCGCGCTCGCCGCGCTGTGGCTGCCGATCGGACTGTTCGCCTTTGCCATGCCGCCCGACGCCGAACCCGCGCTGTGGGTGCCGTGGCTGCTGGGCGTGTCGATCGGGCCGCTGTTCTTCGCGGTATCGGCACAGGCGCCGCTGATGCAGCGGTGGTACGCCGCCGCGCAGCCGGGGCGCGATCCCTATGCGCTCTACGCCGCGTCGAACGTCGGCAGCTTTGGAGGGCTGGTCGCGTATCCGCTGATCGTCGAGCCGGCGCTGGCGCTGCGCCAGCAGAGCCTGGTGTGGAGCGTCGGCTATGCCGCGCTGTTCCTGCTGGTCGCGTTTTGCGCGCTGATGCTGCCGCGCCGGACCGCCGCCGAGGCGCATCAGCCGGTGACCAGCGCCGCGCCGGGCGCGCGCCGCGTCGTGACCTGGGTGGTGCTGGCGCTGGTGCCGTCCGGGCTGATGCTCGCCACCTCGACCTTCATCACCACCGATATCGTCGCGGTGCCGCTGCTGTGGGTGCTGCCGCTGGGGCTCTACCTGCTGAGTTTCACCGTCGCCTTTGCCGGCGGCCGGATGCTGGCCGATCAGCTGACCCGCTTTGCCCCGCTCACCATCCTGATGTTCGGCGGGGTGATGATCGGGGGCGCCCAGCAATATCCCTACCTCAACACGCTGATGGCGCTGGTGCTGCTGTTCATGGTGGCGGTGGCGCTGCACACGCGGATGTACGAGCTTCGCCCGGCGGCGGACCGGTTGACCGGATTCTATCTGGCGATGTCGGTCGGCGGGGCGTTGGGCGGCGTGTTCGCCGGGCTGCTCGCCCCGGTGGTGTTCGACTGGACCTATGAATATCCGCTGTTGATCCTCGCCGCCGGGCTGCTGGCGCCGCAATATTTCCTGCTGCCGGTGTTCGCGCGGCTATGGCGGGTCAATCGGCGCGGCGTGCAGGTACGGACCGCGATCGTCGCCGCGATCGTGATCGCGCTGGTGGCGCTGGGACTGACCAATCCCGGCGGAATGCTGGGGACCAAGGCCGAATCGATCGCCTTCCTTGTCATCGCGGTCATCGGCCTGTTCGTGATCGGCGCGCGGATTCCCTATGCGATCGCGCTGGCCGGCGCGATCTTCCTCTACGGCGGCTATCGCGCGCTGATGGTGAGCTGGGACGGCGACGCGCGCACCCGCAGCTATTTCGGCGTCTACACCGTGCGCGAGTACCCGAAGTGGCGCACGCTGGCGCACGGCACCACGCTGCACGGGATCGAATTG
>NZ_DATMGG010000125.1:0-3115 GCF_035555815.1 Sphingomonas sp. | reverse complement strand
CCATCTTGGCGAAGCTCTTGTCGCGCAGCACGCCGGCGTTGTTGATCAGGATGTGGACGCTGCCCCAGGCTTCCTTGGCCTTGGCGACCATCTCGACCATCTGGTCATATTCGGTGACGCTGCCGCCGTTCGATATCGCCTCGCCGCCGGCCGCCTTGATCTCCTCGACCACCTTGAGCGCGGCGTCGGAATGGCCGGTGCCGTCGCGGGCGCCGCCCAGGTCGTTGACCACCACGCGCGCGCCGCGTCGCGCCAGATCGAGCGCATAGGCGCGCCCCAGCCCGCCACCGGCGCCGGTGACGATCGCGACCTTGCCGTCAAAGCGAATGGACATGAAGAAAGCCTCCCCGAATGGATGTTCGGGGAGGCTTTAGGCCGCGTTCACGCGCAGGGAAAGCGCGCTATTTCGGACTGACCCGCTGCTTGCACTGGTCGGTCTGGCCCTTTTTGCAGATCGGATATTCGGCCAGCGGCGCGGGCGCGGGATAGGCCTGATCCGGCGGGGGCGCCTGTTGGAATACCGGCGTGACGCCCGGTTGCGGCGTGCCCTGCAACGGGGGCGTGCTGGGCTGATAGCCACCGATCGGCGTCGCGGGCGATGGCGGCGCGGCCTGATCCTGCGCCATGGCCGGCGCGGCGATGACGAGCGCGCTCGCCAACAGCATGAGCTTCATGCGTCTCTCCTCGAAACGGCGCACAGTAAACGTGCGTCGGGGGCCTAACGCAGATCGGCCCAAGTCGTTGCGAATCCGATTCGCTTGCTAGCGATCAACCGCCCGAATCGAGCGCGTAGCCGGCGGAGCGGACGGTGCGGATGATGTCGGGGCGGCCGCCGATGTTGATCGCCTTGCGCAGCCGGCGGATGTGGACGTCGACGGTGCGGCTCTCGATGTCGCTGTCGTGGCCCCACACCGCGTCGAGCAGCCGTTCGCGCGAGAACACCCAGCCGGGATGCTCGAGGAAATGCTTGAGCAGGCGGAACTCGGTCGGGCCGAGCGGGACGACGTCGCCGCCGCGGCGCACCTTGTGGCCGACGGTGTCCATCTCGATGTCCGAATAGCTGAGCGCCTCACCCGCCAGGCCGGGGCGCACGCGGCGCAGCACCGCGTTGACCCGCGCCACCAGTTCGCGCGGGGAAAAGGGCTTGGTGACGTAATCGTCGGCGCCGGTCTCCAGCCCGCGCACGCGATCCTCCTCCTCGCCGCGCGCGGTCAGCATGATGATCGGCACGTTGGCGGTCTCGGTCGAGCGGCGCAGGCGGCGGCATACCTCGATCCCCGACAGCCCCTCCACCATCCAGTCGAGCAGGACGATGTCGGGCGTCGCCTCCTTGGCGAGCAGCAGCGCCTCCTCGCCGTCCGGGGTCTGGCGGACATCGAAATCCTCACGCCGGAAATGCCAGGTGACCAGTTCGGCGAGCGCCGGATCGTCCTCGACCAGCAACATGCGGGCTCGGTTCATGAATGTACCTCTTCGGCTGGGGCGGCATCGGAATCGCCCGCGTCGCGATCGGCGAGATAACGGCCGGTGGCGGCGAAATAGACCATTTCGGCGATGTTGGTGGCGTGATCGCCGATCCGTTCCAGGTTCTTGGCGACGAACAGCAGATGCGCGACCTGGCTGACCGTGCGCGGGTTCTCGACCATGTAGGTGACGAGCACGCGAAAGATCGAATTGTAGAAATCGTCGACCGCGCGGTCGCGTTCGCGCACCTTCACCGCCGCCGCCGCATCGCGCGCGGAAAAGGCGTTGAGCACGTCGTGGACCATGTCGGTCGCCAGCGTCCCCATCGCCGGCAACAGCGACAGCGGCTCGATCCGCCCGCCGCCGCTTTGCGCATCGCCGTGGATCATCGGCACGCGCTTGGCGATGTTCTTGGCATAATCGGCGATGCGTTCGATCACCGTGGCGATCTTCAGCGCGGCGACCACGTCACGAAGATCGTCGGCCATCGGCGCGCGCAGCGCGATCAGCCGGACGGCGTGGCGCTCGATCTCGGTCTCCAGCGCGTCGATCGCCTTGTCGCCGGCGCGGACCTGTTCGGCCAGCGCGGTGTCGTTGCGCTGAAGCGCGAGCATCGCGTCGGCGATGGCGTGCTCGGCCAGCCCGCCCATCTGGCTGATCAGCCCGCGCAGCTCGCCGATGTCCTGGTCGAACGCCTTGACGGTATGTTCCTGCTGGGTCGGCACAATTCTCTCCTCAGCCGTAGCGGCCGGTGATGTAGTCCTTGGTCCGCGGCTGGCGCGGGTTTGTGAACAGTTCGCTGGTCTCCCCATACTCGACCAGCTGGCCGAGGTGGAAGAACGCGGTCCGCTGCGACACGCGCGCCGCCTGCTGCATGTTGTGGGTGACGATGACGATCGCGTAGTTGCCGCGCAGATCGTGGATCAGCTCCTCGATCCGCGCGGTGGCGATCGGATCGAGCGCCGAGCACGGCTCGTCCATCAGGATCACTTCGGGATCGACCGCGATCGCGCGGGCGATGCACAGCCGCTGCTGCTGGCCGCCCGACAGCGCGGTGCCGCTGTCGGCGAGCCGGTCCTTGACCTCGTCCCACAGACCGGCGCGGCGCAGCGACCGCTCGACGACCACGTCGAGATCGGCGCGCGATCCCGCCAGCCCGTGGATGCGCGGGCCATAGGCGACATTCTCGAAGATCGTCTTGGGAAACGGATTGGGTTTCTGGAACACCATGCCGACGCGCGCGCGCAGCTGGACCACGTCCATCGACGGCGCATAGATATCCTCGCCGTCGAGGGTGATGTCGCCGGTCACCCGTGCGGCGGCGATGGTGTCGTTCATGCGGTTGAACGTGCGCAGGAAGGTCGACTTGCCGCAGCCCGACGGGCCGATGAAGGCGGTCACCTCATCCATGCTGACGTCGATCGACACGTCGTTGACCGCCTGTTTGGCGCCATAGAAGACGCTGACGTTGCGCGCGGCCATCTTCGGAGGGGTTTCGGTGGTCACCAGCGGGTCTCGAACTTGTTGCGGAGGTAGATGGCGAGGCCGTTCATCGCCAGCAGGAACACCAGCAGCACGACGATCGCGGCGCTGGTCTTTTCGACGAAGCCGCGGCTGACCTCGTCCGACCACAGGAAGATCTGCACCGGCA
>NZ_DATMGG010000124.1:0-4981 GCF_035555815.1 Sphingomonas sp. | reverse complement strand
CCGCCGACAAGGACAGCGCGCGCGACGCGGCGGTCGTCGCGACGGCGGAAGGCTTTGGCGACCGGCTGGTCGCGATCCGCATCAACGCCAGCGATACCGCGGAACATGCCGCCGACATCGCCGCCGTCGCGGCTTCGGCCGCCGGTTTCGTGGTGGTGCCCAAGGTCGAGACGGCGGACGAGGCCGCGCGCATCGCCGCAGCCGTGGGCAAGCCGGTGCTGGCGATGATCGAGACGCCGGCCGGCGTGCTGGCGGCATCGGCGATCGCGGCGGTGCCGGGCGTCGCCGGGCTGATCGCGGGCGTCAACGATCTGCGCGCGACGCTGGGTATTCCGGCGGGGGGCATTCCGGCCGGCCGCGGCGGGCTGACGCTCGCGCTCCAGACGATCGTGCTGGCGGCGCGCGCCGGCGGCGGCTGGGCGATCGACGGGGTGTTCAACGCGCTCGCCGATCCCGACGGGCTGGCCGCCGAATGCCGCGAGGGGCGGGCGATGGGCTATGACGGCAAGAGCCTGATCCACCCCGGCCAGATCGCCATCGCCGCCGCCGCCTTTGGCCCGACGCCGGAGGAACTGGCCGACGCCCGCGCGCTGGTCGAGGCGGCGACCGGCGGTGCCGAACGGTTCCGCGACCGGATGATCGAGACGATGCACGTCGATCAGGCCCGCGCGCTGATCGAGAGGGCGACCGCCGCCCCCTAGCGAACATCACCCACCTTGGTTACATGGGCCGCCAATCTTCGACTCGCAGGATCCGGCGCCCCATGGACATCCCCCTCGGCCTTACTTTCGACGATGTCCTGCTGTTGCCGGGCGAATCCGATGTGCTGCCCAGCCAGGCTGATACGCGGACGCGGATCAGCCGCGAACTGAGCCTCAACATCCCGATCGTGTCGTCGGCGATGGATACCGTCACCGAAGGCAATATGGCGATCGTCATGGCCCAGCTCGGCGGGATCGGCGTGCTCCACCGCAACCTGACGCTTGAGGATCAGGTGGCGGCGGTGACGGCGGTCAAGCGGTTCGAATCGGGCATGGTGGTCAACCCGATCACCATCGCGCCGACCGCCCCGCTCAGTGAGGCGCGGGCGCTGATGGAACGGCACCGCATCAGCGGGATCCCGGTGGTGGAAGGCAATGGCCGGCTGGTCGGTATCCTCACCCATCGCGACGTGCGCTTTGCCGAGAACCCCGGCCAGCCCGTCGCCGAGCTGATGACGCGAGAGAACCTGGCCACCGTCAGCGCCGGCGTCAGCCAGGACGAGGCGCGCCGCCAGCTCCACCAGCGCCGGATCGAAAAGCTTCTGGTGGTCGACGACGATTATCGCTGCGTCGGCCTGATCACGGTCAAGGACATCGAGAAGGCGGTGCTCTATCCCGCCGCGACCAAGGACGGCAGCGGCCGCCTGTGCGTCGCCGCCGCCACCACCGTTGGCGACAAGGGTTTCGAGCGTACCGAGGCGCTGATCGACGCCGAGGTCGACCTGATCGTAATCGACACCGCGCACGGCCACAATCGCGAGGTGTCTCGTGCGGTCGAGCGGGTCAAGCGGCTGTCGAACCGGGTCCAGGTGATCGCCGGCAACGTCGCCACCGCCGAGGCGACCCGCGCGCTGATCGGTGCCGGCGCCGACGGGGTGAAGGTCGGCATCGGCCCCGGCTCGATCTGCACCACCCGCGTCGTCGCCGGCGTCGGCGTGCCACAGCTTACCGCCGTGATGGAAGCGGCGGGTGAGGCGGCGCGCGCCGACATCCCGGTGATCGCCGACGGCGGCATCCGCACGTCGGGCGATATCGCGAAGGCGCTGGCGGCGGGCGCGTCGACGGTGATGGTCGGATCGCTGCTCGCCGGGACCGAGGAAGCGCCGGGCGAGACGTTCCTCTACCAGGGCCGTGCCTATAAATCCTATCGCGGCATGGGTTCGGTCGGCGCGATGGCGCGCGGATCGGCCGACCGCTATTTCCAGCAGGACATCAAGGATCAGCTGAAGCTGGTGCCGGAGGGGATCGAGGGGCAGGTGCCGTTCAAGGGCCCAGCGCGCGAGGTCATCCACCAGCTGGTCGGTGGGGTAAAGGCGGCGATGGGCTATACCGGATCGAAGACGATCCCCGACCTGCAGCAGCGTGCGAAGTTCGTGCGGATCACCAACGCCGGCCTGCGCGAAAGCCATGTCCATGACGTCACCATCACGCGCGAAGCGCCCAATTACCCGACTCGCTAGGCCGGTCCGGCGGGCGAACCCTTCGTCCGGCGCGCCCTGCCTGTTCCTTCCTCAAATCGCCGGAACGGCGGTAGGGCGCACAACCTCATGACCCCAGCGGCACGCACCCAGGCGGCGATCGAACTGCTCGACGGCATCACCGCCGCCGCGCGTGATGGCGGCGCGGCGGCGGATACGCTGATCGCGCGCTTCTTCGCCGCGCGGCGCTATGCCGGGTCGAAGGACCGCCGCGCGATCCGCACGCTGGTCTATGACGCGATCCGGTTGATCGGCGAACGCCCGCCCAGCGGGCGCGCCGCGATGCTCGCGCTGATCAAGGCGCAACCCGCGCTCGCGGAGACCTTCGACGGCAGCAGCTACGGGCCGGCGAAGGTGGATCCGGGCGAGGCGGCCGCGCGCGTCGGTCTGGCGCCGGCGTGGCTGCGCAAGCTGCTGGAGGCGTCGGGGATCGACGATGCCGAACTTACCGCGCTGCTCGGCCGCGCGCCGCTCGATATCCGCGTCAACACGCTGATGGGCAGTCGCGAGGACGCCGCCGCGCTGTTCCCCGGCGCCGAACCGGTCCCCGCGGTGCCCGACGCGCTGCGCCTGCCCGCCGATACCCCGGTCGAGACGAACCCCGCCGCGAACGGCGGGCTGGTCGAGGTGCAGGACGCCGGCAGCCAGATCGTCGCGGCGGTCGCGGGCGCAGCACCCGGCATGACCGTGGTCGATCTGTGCGCCGGCGCCGGCGGCAAGACGCTCGCGCTGGCGGCGGCGATGACCAATCAGGGCCGCATCGTCGCCACCGACACCGATCGCGCGCGACTCCAGCGGCTCGCCCCGCGCGCCGAGCGGGCGGGCGTGACGATCGTCGAGAGCCGCCTGCTCGATCCCAATGAGGAAGCGAACGCGCTGACCGACCTGACCGACGCGGCCGATGTCGTGCTGATCGACGCGCCGTGTTCGGGCACCGGCACGTGGCGCCGTAACCCGGAAGCCCGCTGGCGGCTGAGTCAGGCGCGGCTCGACCGGCTGATCGCCACGCAGGCGCGGCTGCTTGATCTGGGCGCGACGCTGGTCAGGCCGGGCGGCGCGGTGGTGCATATCGTATGTTCGCTGCTCGATGGGGAAGGGGCCGGCCAGGTCGCCGCCTTCCTTGCCCGCCATCCGGGCTGGACGGTCGAGCCGCCGCAGGCCGGCGCCGGGCGACCCCATGGTGCCGGGCTGCGACTGACCCCCGCGCACGACGCCACTGACGGCTTTTTTGTCGCGCGCCTGATTCGGCCATGCTAGCCTTTGGGGCAATGTTCCCTCGGGAGTCCGTCATGCGTTTTACTTCGGTTGCGGCCGCCATCGGCCTCACCCTGCTCACCGTCTCGACCGCGCTGCAGGGTCAGCGCCCCGACGACCAGATCGATCCGCGCTCGCTGGCGCTGCTGGAAAAGGGGCGGTCGGCACAGGCGGCGGGCAATCTTCAGGGCGCGACCGACCTGATCGAGACCGCGCTGGCGGTCGACCCGCGCAACCGGCAGGCGTTCATCGTGCTGGCGGATATCGCGCGCGCGCAGGATCTCGATGGCAAGGCGATCCGCCTCTATCGCGAGGCGCTGCTGCTCGAACCGAACGACATCGTCGCGCTGAAGGGACAGGGGCAGGCGCTGGTCGCCAAGGGCGCGGTCGAGCGCGCCAAGGAGAACCTGGTCAAGATCCGCAAGCTGTGCGGCGCAAAGGCCTGTGCGGAGGGCACCACGCTGGCCGCCGTGATCGCCAAGGGCCCGCCGCCGGTCACCGCCGCGCAGGTGTCCCCGGTCAACGCCGATACGGTGGCGAAGAACTAGGCCAGTAACGTCATCCGGCGCAGGCCGGCATCACTGTTGTGATGTCGAGACGGGATACCCCGTCCCCGTTCGCCCTGAGCCTGTCGAAGGGCCGTCCTTTTCCTTGGAAGGAAAGGGCAGGGCTTCGACAAGCTCAACCCGAACGGAAGGTGGGATAATGGTTCCGACCTGACGCTCTACGCGCTCAACACTCGCGCCAGCGCGACGAACTCCGCCACGCCGACGGTTTCGGCCCGCCGCGTCGGATCGATGCCGACCACCTCCAGCGCATCGAGCGCGCCCGGTACGCCGCGCAGGCTCTGCCGCAGCATCTTGCGCCGTTGGCCGAACGCGGCGGCGGTCAGTGCCTCCAGCCGGCGAAACTGCACACCGTCCGGCGCGGCCTCCGGCAAGATATGGACCACCGCCGACATCACCTTGGGCGGGGGGGTGAAGGCGGATCGGTGGACCGGCATCGCGATCCGCGCGCTCGACCGCCACTGCGCCAGCACCGCCAGCCGGCCATAGGCGTCGTCCCCGGCATCGGCGACGATGCGGTCGGCGACCTCTTTCTGGAACATCAGCGTCAGGCTCCGCCACCACGGCAGCCAGTCGGCGGACAGCCAGCCGACCAGCAGCGCGGTGCCGACATTGTACGGCAGGTTGGCGACGATATGCGGCTTGCCCGCGAACAGCGCCGGCGCGTCGATTTCGAGCGCGTCGCCCTCGATCACCGTCAATTGGTCGGGATAGGCCTCGCCAAGTTCCGCGAGCGCCGGGATGCAGCGCCGGTCGCGTTCGATCGCGGTGACGCGCGCGCCGGCCGCCAGCAGCGCGCGGGTCAGGCCGCCGGGGCCGGGGCCGATCTCCAGCACCTCCTGCCCGTTGAGATCGCCCGGCACCGCCGCGATCCGCGCGAGCAACTGGCCGTCGAACAGGAAATTCTGGCCGAGCGCCTTGC
>NZ_DATMGG010000123.1:0-3145 GCF_035555815.1 Sphingomonas sp. | reverse complement strand
CTCCTCGGCGATCGCGCGGACCTGCCCCTCGGCCTCATCGACCAGCGTGACGTCGACGCCGGCATAGGAGCGGTCGGGCGCGATCCGGGTGCGCTTGTCCCAGGCGCCGTTGACGTAGGCGAAGAAATCGTCGCCGGGCTTCACGCCGGCGTCCATGTCGGTCAGCGCGACCCCCCACGGCGCATAGCGCGGCACCCGGGGCGCTTCGGCGGCGACCAGCGCGGGCAGGGCGGCAAGGGCGGTGGCGGCGATCAACAGGGTGCGAAAGCGCATGGAGGGCTCCGTGGCTGGAATCGCAGGAGGTTAGGCTGCGACGTTTCGGGCCGCAACGGCTCATGCTGCGGACGACACGCCTCGTCGCACGACCGGCCGGCGCGGCGGCTATTCCGCCGCCAGCGCCGCCTGCTGTTCCGCAGCCTGTCGCGCCCACATCTCGGCATAGAGCCCCTGCCGGCGGAGCAGTTCGGCGTGCGTGCCGCGTTCGGCGACGCGGCCCGCGTCGAGCACGACGATCTGGTCGGCATGGACCACGGTCGACAGGCGGTGGGCGATGACGATGGTGGTGCGCCCGGCCTCGATATCCTCGAGCGTCGCCTGGATCTCGGCCTCGGTCCGGCTGTCGAGCGCGCTGGTCGCCTCATCGAGGATCAGGATCGGCGGGTCCTTGACCAGGGTGCGGGCGATGGCGACGCGCTGCTTCTCACCGCCCGACAGCTTCAGCCCGCGCTCGCCGACGCGGGTGTCGTAGCCGTCGGGCAGGCTGTCGATGAAGCCGGCGATGGCGGCGCCGCGCGCGGCGGCGCGCACCTCCGCATCCCCCGAACCCTCACGGCCATAGGCGATGTTGTAGCCGATGGTGTCGTTGAACAGCACCGTATCCTGGGGCACGATGCCGATCGCGGCGCGCAGGCTCTGCTGCGCGACACGGGCGATATCCTGGCCGTCGATGGTGATCCGGCCGCCGGTGAGGTCGTAGAAGCGGTAGAGCAGCCGCGCGAGCGTCGACTTTCCCGCGCCCGACGGCCCCACCACCGCGACCGTCGCCCCGGCGGGGATGTCGAGGTCGATGCCCTTGAGGATCAGGCGATCGGAATCGTAACCGAAGCGCACGTCCTCGAACCGGACGTGACCCGTGCGCACCACCAGCGCCGGCGCGTCGGGGATGTCGGTCACCTCCGACGGCGTGTCGATCAGGTCGAACATCGCGCCCATGTCGATCACGCCCTGCCGGATCGTGCGATAGACCATGCCGAGCAGATCGAGCGGGCGGAACAGCTGCGACAGCAATGTCGACACCAGCACCACCTGCCCCGGCGAGAATTCGCCGCGCGCCCAGCCATAGGCGACCAGCGCCATGCCCCCGGCGAGCATGACGTTGGTGATCAGCGCCTGGCCGATATTGAGCCACGCCAGCGAATTTTCCGATTTGACCGCGGCGTTGGCATAGGCGGCGACCGCGTTTTCGTAGCGCCGCGCCTCGCGATCCTCGGCGTTGAAATATTTGACGGTCTCGAAATTGAGCAGCGAATCGACCGCATGGGCGACGGCGCCGGTATCGAGGTCGTTCATCGCCTGGCGCAGCTTGGCGCGCCAGTCGGTGACGATGCGGGTGAAGACGATGTAGACCACCACCATCGTCACCGTGCCCGCGACCAGCCACCAGCCGAACCGGCTGGCGAAGATCTGGAGCACCATGCCCAGTTCCAGCACCGTCGGCGCGATGTTGAACAGCAGGAAGTAGAGCATCGTGTCGATGCTCTTGGTGCCGCGCTCGACCACCTTGGTCACCGCGCCGGTGCGCCGTTCGAGGTGGAAGCGCAGCGACAGCGCGTGGAGGTGGCGGAACACCGCCGCCGCCAGCCGCCGGGTCGCGTCCTGCCCGACCCGCTCGAACACCGCGTTGCGCAGATTGTCGAACATGGTCGACCCGAAGCGCGCGGCGGCATAGCCGATCACCAGCAGCACGACGAGCTGGACCGCGTCGCGCGGCCCGGTCGCCATGCGGTCGATCGCGCCCTGAAGCGCGAACGGCGCGCCATAGACCTGGACCACCTTTGACAGCAGCACGAACACCAGCGCCCCGACGATCCGTGCCTTGAGCATCGGTTCGCCGGGCGGCCACAGATAGGGGAGGAAACGCTTCAGCGTGCCGAACATCGGGCGTTCGGCGCCGCCGGCGACGCGGTCGGGGGGCATGGATGGCTAAGTTAGGGTCGGTCGCCGCCGATGCCAACCGTCGCGGGGGCGCCCGCCGCGTGGCGCGCGAAATATATCCGCGCCCGCCGGCTCAGTCGCCGTGGTCGACCGGCCGCTGGATCGGCAGCGACCAGCGAATCTGGTCGCGCAGCATCGCCTCCAGCTCCTCCGCGCCGGCATTGTGCGCGGCGGCGCGCTTGCGCAGCAGCACGCGCAGCAGTTCCGCGCGCGACCGGTCGGCGGTCGGGGCGGCGCGGCCGCGTTCCAGCGCGCGGGACAATCGGACGGATAGCAGGCTCATCGTCGTGCCGTGGCACGGCGCGCGCTGACGAAGGATGGACGCGCGTGGTTAACGGTGCGGGCGCGTCCACAGATCGTCCTGGCGCGGCGCGGGGGGAAAGCGCCGTGTCCGGGTGAACGCTTCCCATCCCGCCGCGCCGATCGCCGCGATTTTTTCCCCAGCGCCGGTGGTGACGCGGTGATCCCACGCGTGTTCGCCGCGCGCCGCGACCTTGCGCCCGATCGCGCCATAGATGCGCGCCGCCGCCAGCACCGCCCACGCCGGGCGCAGCGCCAGCCGCGCCGCGCCGACCCGCGCGCTCGCCTCATGCGCCGCCGCGCGCACGGCCAGCCGCCGGGCGAGCACCGCCAGCCGGGCGCGGAACGGCGGCTTCATGTGCTGGCCGGGGGGAATGTCCATCTCGACCAGCCATTCCTCGGGCAGGTAGCAGCGCCCGACGCGATCGTCGGCCTCGATATCGCGGGCGATGTTGGCGAGCTGGAACGCGATGCCCAGGTCGCACGCGCGGTCGAGCGTGTCGGTATCGTCGGGCGACACCCCCATCGCCACCGCCATCATGCAGCCGACGCTGCCGGCGACGTGGTAGCAATAGCGGTAGAGATCGGCCTCGCTGCGCGGGCGCCAGTCGTCGGCGTCGAGCGCGAAGCC
>NZ_DATMGG010000122.1:0-6865 GCF_035555815.1 Sphingomonas sp. | reverse complement strand
AAGAAATACGGCTCGACGAACTGGTCCGGCGTCCACGCCCGCAGGAAATTTCGAAGAGCAATCAAGCCCTCGTCATTCGAATCTGACAGAAGCTGATTGTGCCATGCGACAAAAGTGGCGTGGTCTCGCTCTACCTTGTTCCCGGTCTTCCTACTGACCCCGAGAACGTATCCGGTATTGTCCCAGAGAAAAAACGGCGTCGACGCGGTTCCCGATCGCCCGAACCATTTGGGCACCGATTCGAGCTTCGGCCGGAATTTTTTCCCGACAGCTTCGACCCACGCCTCCGTGTCGACCACAGACCCCGTCTTGTCGAGAAGAATGACAAAGCCAACGGGCTCCTTGCTCCAGCCCGGCTCGGCCACCCCCTCCAGCCGGTGATAATAGCGGTCGAGCGCCTGGAGGATGGTCATCGCACCACCTCGTCGGCACCGAATGGGGGTACGTCGATCACCCCATCCGTCATCGTCGCGCGGAAAAAGCGCGATTCGTTGCCATGCGCAAAATCGATGTCGTGCAGCATCCAGCCGAAATCGGCATCGCGCCGGTCCGCCGCGAGTTCGCAGGGCGGCAGCGGGGCGCCGTCGCCGATCAGCGCGAACTCGGCGTCGAATTCGCGCGTGCCCAGGCAGGGGCGATGGAAGCACTGGCCCTGCGCGGCACGGCGGTTGAACATCGAGACGTGCTTGGCGGCGGTATCTTCCGCGCCGGCCCGGTCGGTCAGCGTGAAATGCGCCTCGATCACATAGGCGACGTCGATCAGCACCAGCGCCGCGCGCTGCTGGCGGTTTTCGTCGACAACGATGCCCAAACCCTCGGTCGTGCCGCGGTTCATCGCGCTGCGCGCATTGGCGGCGCTCGCCTTGGCGCCGACTTCGTTACGGCGGATCGACTGGAACCGGATGGGCTTGAGCACATGGATGCGATCGACGTGCCAGCGGATCGCCGGCTTCCAGTGGATCGCCTCAAGAATCCCGCGCGCGGCGGACGGGGTGATCACGTCATAGCTGACGCGTTCCACCTTCATTTCGGGCCGCGTGAAGCACGCGCGTTCGCCCCAAATATGCAAACGGATGCCCATCTGCGTTTCCCCCCGGGCGCGATATTCACGGCGATCGCCGCGAATTGCAAATCAGGCGTTCACCAATTGAAACCATTGTGAAGGATTTCGACCCGCGCACGCAAGGATCGGCGCCTGGCGACCCTCGATCCGGAAAATTGTTCTGGCGGTCGAACCGTGCCGCAGAAGTCGCCTTTCCTGGCGGTCGGTTACGAACTTCTCCTGTGCATAGGTCAAAGACGCATCGTTACTTGACCAGAAGCAGTCCATCGTCCTACCGCTCAGTTGCCTGCTCCCGTAGCAGGTCATCTACCCGTAAGGCAGAGCCAGGAACTAAATCTTCGCCAAATGAATTATTCACGCAACCATGCGGTTATCTTCTCATCTCCATGAAAACTTCGCACCTTGTCCGCCGGTCGGCTACAGCCAACACCCGAAAGGTGACCGATCGGACACCTTACCCTCGCGCCTCCGCCGCCATTTCGGCGTTGCGCCGCACCGCGGCGGCGATCGTCTCGCCGATCAGCCGCTGAAGCGCGTCGTCGTGGTCGAGCACCGCATAGCCCTCCCGGGTGGACCCGCGCGGGCTGGCGACGCGATCGGCGAGTACCGCTGGAGACACATCGGCCGCGGCGGCGAGCAGGCCGGAACCCTCGACCGTCGCCACCGCGAATCGCTGCGCCTGTTCGGGCGACAGGCCCTGCGCCACGCCGGCGGCGGCGAGCGCGTCGATGAAGCGATAGAGGAAGCCGGGGCCGCTGCCGGCGACGGCCGCCGCGACATCGAACAGCGATTCATCGATCCATTCGACCAGCCCGAGCGGCGCCATCAGCGTGTCGAGCGCGCGGCGCTGATCGGCGGTGGCGGCGGAACTGTGGAGCGGCACCACCCCCTTGCCGATCGCGACCGGCAGGTTGGGCATCGCGCGCACCACCGCGCCGGCCGAAAAGCGCGCGGCGAGCGTCGCTTCCTCGACCCCGGCGAGGATCGACAGCAGCAGCGGCACCCCGGCGATGCGCGCGCCGTGGGTGGCGGCGATCTCGTCGAGCTGGAATGGCTTCATCCCCAGCATCACCGCGTCGGGCGGCGGTCCTTCGGGAAAGGCGCGGCCCTGCGCCACCCCGGCAGGCAGGTCGCGGTCCTGCCGGTTGACGACGAACACGTCGGCCGGTTCGATCACGCCGCCGGCGATCCACCCGCGCAGCATCGCGCCGGCCATGTTGCCGCACCCGACCAGCCACAGGCAGCGTATCGCGCTCATGCCTCGCCCTGCGTCTCGATCAGCGCGGCGGCGATCGCTTCCTTGGGGCTCTTGCCGCCCCACAGCACGAACTGGAACACCGGGTAGAATCGCTCGCACTCGTCGATCGCGCTCTCGATCAGCAGTTCGGCGCCCGACAGGGTCAGCGTGCCGCCGTCGTCGCCGTCGATCAGCGCCGCATGGCGGAACAACAGGATGCCGCTCGACGACCACAGCTCGAAATGGCCGATCCACAATTGCTCGTTGACCAGCCCGATCGTCTCATAGATCGCGGCGCGGCGTTCCTCGGCGACGCGGACGTCGGGGAAGCACAGGAACTGGAGGACGGCATCCTCCTCGCGCCAGATCGCGCGCAGCTCATATTCGGTCCAGCTGCCCTTGACCTTGGTGACGATCTCATCCTCGTCACGCTCATGGGTCCAGCCGTGCGCGGCGTAATAACGCTCGAGCATCTCGATCGGCGCTTCGCCGTCGGAGTCGTCTTCAACTTCGTCGAGCATTCACCCTCCGGCCCCGCGCCTCGGCATCGCATGCCTCGCGACGGCGGGAGGGACAAGCGCGGACCGCCGAAAAGCTGTGGAAAACAGGCGTTAGCCGGCCTTCGGCGCCTTGGGCGCGCGCGGTGCGGCGGGGGCCGATGCCCCGGCCTCCAGCCTGTCCAACCGGGCGCGCAGCGCGTCGGCCTCGTCGCGGGCGGCGACGGCCATCGCCTTGACCGCCTCGAACTCGTCGCGGCTGACGAAGTCGAGCCCGCCGATCCATTCGCGGGCGCGCTCGCGGGCGCTGCCCTCGGCCTCACGCGCGACACCGGCAAAGGTGCCGGCGGCGCCGTTCACGAACTTCACGAAATCGTCGAAAATGCGGTTTTCACTCTGCACTGCGTAAAATCCCCAGAGCGATTTCAAGCTGGGCGGGATCAACCGCCGAATCAGAAATCGCGACAAAACAAACCCGGTTCAAACAAGAATTTGGGTGCTGTCGCCCGCCGGTACAAGGGTTTCGGCGCCGGGATTGAGCCGGTCGACCTCCCACACCAGCGCGAAGGCGAAGGCGATCCACAGCAGATAGGGCAGCAGCAGCGCCCCGGCGACCGGGCGGATGCGCCAGAACACCCAAGCGGTGAGCGCCGCCGCGACGAACATCGCCCCGGTCAGCGCGATCGCCGCGCTCACCCGGTGCAGGCCGAAGAACAGCGGCGACCAGGCGAGGTTGAGCGCCATCTGCACCGCGAACAGCCCGAGCGCGAGCGGCCGCGAGCGCGATCCGCGCGCGTTGATGATCAGCGCCAGCGCCAGCCCGAGCAGGATATAGAGCAGGGTCCAGGCGATCGGGAACGCCGCGTTGGGCGGCATGAAATCGGGCTTTGCGAGCGCCGTGAACCAGCGATTCTGGTCGCCCGACGGGGCGAGGCGCGCCGAGGCGAAACCCAGCAACAGGATCAGCGGCACCGTCACCGCAGCCCAGCGGAGGAACGCCGCCCACAATTGGCCCTTCGACGCGATTTCCCTCATCGCCCACCCTTTTTCGTCGGGGCCGTCTACTCCGCGGGCTGGGTCGTCCCCAGCGCCGCATCGAGCTTTCGACCCACCGCGTTCGGCGATCCGGTCCGCGCCGCCAGCTTCTTATAGAGAATCGGGATCAGGAACAATGTGATCAGCGTCGCCAGCGTGACGCCGAACACGATCACCACGCCGATCGAGGCACGAGCCGCCGCGCCCGCGCCGGTGGCGATCATCAGCGGCACGGCGCCAGCGACGGTGGCGATCGACGTCATAAGGATCGCACGCAGCCGTCGCACCGCCGCCTGGGCGATCGCATCTTCCAGCCCGACGCCCTCGTCGCGCAACTGATTGGCGAACTCGACGATCAGGATGCCGTTCTTGGCGGCCAGCCCGACCAGCATGACGATGCCGATCTGGCTGTAGAGGTTGAGCGAGGTGCCGGACAGCGCCAGCCCGATCAGCCCGCCGCCGACCGCGAGCGGCACGGTGGTGATGATGACGGCCGGATGGACGAAGCTTTCGAACTGGGCCGCGAGCACGAGGTAGACGATCAGAATGGTCAGCCCGAACACGATCAGGATCGATCCGCCGGTTTCCTTGAACGCCTGCGATTCGCCGCGATAGCCGATCGCGATCACCTCGGGCGACTGGCGCGCCTCTTTTTCGAGGAAGGTCAGCGCCTCTCCCATCGAATAGCCCGGCGCGATGCCACCCTGAAGCGTGATCGCGCGCAGCTTGTTGAAGCGGCCGAGGTCGCGCGGACCGGCGTATTCGCGCGTCGTCACCAGATTGGACAGCGGCACCAGCGTGTTGTCGCGCGCGCGCACATAGATCGAGGCGAGATTGCTCAACGCCGACCGGCCGCTCTCTTCCGCCTGCACGATCACGCGATATTCCTCGCCGCGATCGACATAGGTCGAGACGCGCCGCGAGCCGAGCAGCGACTGGAGCGCCTCGCTGACCGCCGACACCGACACGCCCAGATCGCCGGCGCGGGTGGTGTCGACGTCGATGCGCAGCTGCGGCTTGGTTTCCTTGTAATCCGAATCGAGGTTGATGATGCCGGGGTTGGCGGCGGCGGCGGCGATGATCCGGTTGCGCGCGGCGACCAGCCCTTCATAGGTATTGCCGGCGATGACGAAGTTGAGCGGCTGGCCACGCCCGCGGCCAAGCGGCGCCCGCACCTGCGCATTGCCGCGTACCGACGGCTCGGCGGAAAGGATCTTGTTGATCTCCGTCGCGACCTGCTGCGTCGAAACGGTGCGGTCGTTCCAGGGTCGCAGCAGGATGCTGAACCGCGCGTCGTTGAAATCGTCGCTCGACTGAAAACCGCCGGGCACCCGCGTGGTGATGGTCGTCACCGCGTCCTTGCCGACCATCGGCAGCAGCTTCTCTTCGATCCGCCGCGCATATTGGTCCATCTGCGCGAAGCCGGTGCCTTCGGGCGCGTTGACAGAGGCATCGAGCGATCCCTGATCCTCCGCCGGGACCAGTTCGGACTTGAGCGTCATGAATGCGCCGCCGGACAACGCCAGGAACAGCGCGACCATGATCATCGGCACCAGCGGCCGCCGCAGCGCGCCGCGCAACCGCCGCGCATAGAAATTCTCGAGCGCGGTGAAGCGGTCGTCGATCCAACCGGTCAGCCGCCCGCGACTTTCGTGGCGCAGCATCTTCGAGCACAGCATCGGGGTGAGCGAAAGGGCGAGGAAGCCCGAAAAGCCCACCGCCGCGATCATCGCCACCGCCAGTTCGCGGAACAACAGACCGGTCTGCCCGGCGAGGAAGCAGATCGGCACGAACACGGTGCACACCACCAGCGTGGTCGAGATGACGGCGAAGCCGACCTGGCGCGTACCCTTGTACGCCGCGACCAGCGGGCTCTCCCCCTGTTCGATCCGGTGATAGACGTTTTCGAGCACGACGATCGCGTCGTCGACGACCAGCCCGATCGCCAGCACCAGCGCCAGCAGCGTCAGCAGGTTGATCGAGAAACCGAACACCCACAGCACCGCGAAGCTGGCGAGCAGACAGATCGGCACTGTCACCGCCGGAATCAGCGTCGCGCGCCACGATCCCAGGAAGACGAAGATCACGATCACCACCAGCACAGCCGCTTCGGCCAGCGTGTGCCACACGCCCTCAATCGCGCGCGAGATGAACTGCGAATCGTCGGAGGAGATCAGGATTTCCATACCCGCGGGCAAGTCGGGCTTGATCGATTCCATCAACGCCTTCGCCGCGTTGGCCACCGCCAGCGTATTGGCGCCCGACTGGCGCACGATGCCCAGCCCGACCGCCGCCGCACCGTTCATGCGGAAGGACGAATAGGGATTCTCCGCCGCTTCCTCGATCCGCGCGATATCGCCCAGCCGGACAAGATAGCCGTCGGGGCCGCGTCCGACCACCAGGCCGGCGAAGCTTTGCGGCGTGACGAACTTGCGCTCGACACGCAGCGTCAAATTCTGCTGCGCGGATTCGATCCGCCCGGCCGGAAGCTCGACGTTCTGGCGCCGCAGCGCGGCTTCGACATCGGCGGGGGTCAGCTGATAGGCGGCGAGCTTGTTCGCCTGGAGCCACACCCGCATCGACGGCCGCGCCTCGCCGCCGATGAACACGCGCGCGACGCCGTCGATGTTGGTGAAACGGTCGGACAGCGTACGATCGACATAATCGGACAGCTGAAGCTGGGTCCAGCCCGGCCGCGAGATCACCAGGAACATGATCGGCCCCGAATCGGCGTCGACCTTGCGCACCTGTGGCGCCAGCGCGTCTTCGGGCAGGTTGTTGGCGATGCCGCCGATGCGGTCGCGGATGTCATTGGCGGCCGCGTCGATATCACGGCCCGGACGGAATTCGACCGTGACGTTCGACGATCCGTCGCGCGACCGCGACGAGATCGTATCGATGCCCTCGATGCCCGCCAGCTGTTCCTCGATCGGCTGAGTGATGCGGTTCTCGATCACGCTGGCCGCGGCGCCGATATACTGGGTGGATACCGACACCACCGGCGGATCGGTATCGGGATATTCGCGGATCGAC
>NZ_DATMGG010000121.1:0-19099 GCF_035555815.1 Sphingomonas sp. | reverse complement strand
GCCCGCCCTGATCCGTTCCCCTAAAGGCGCGCCCAGATCCCCACCGCATGACCGTGACCCCGTCCCTTCCCCAGCCGCGCTGGCTGATCGTCGTATCCGCGCTGATCGCAGTGCTGGCGATCGCGGTGCCCGCCTGGCTGGTCGCCCATGCGCCGCCGGTCACCCCGGTCGTCAGCCGCGTGGTGCGCCCGCACCGGATCGTCCCAAAGGCGGAATTGCCGCCGGTCGAGCCGATCACGTTTCAGAACCTGGCGCCCACCGACGCGCGCGAATTCAATGCCACCGTTCCGTTCTCGACCGCACCCAACCCGGCGGCACGGCCGTTCCGGCTCTACGGATCGGCTGAGGATCAGGCGCGCGCGGTCGACTGCCTCGCCGCCGGGGTGATCTATGAGGCGGGCGACGACGCCACCGGCGAAAAGGCGGTGGCGCAGGTGATCCTGAACCGCGTGCGCCACCCTGCCTTTCCCAACAGCGTGTGCGGCGTGGTGTTCCAGGGGTCGGAGCGCAAGACCGGCTGCCAGTTTACCTTTACCTGCGACGGCGCGATGATGCGGCCGGTGCGCGCCGCGGCGTGGGATCGCGCGCGTGCCATCGCGCTGGCCGCGCTGAATGGAGAGGTCGACAAGCGCGTCGGCCACGCGACCCATTATCATACCGACTGGGTGGTGCCTTACTGGAGTGCCAGCCTCGACAAGATCACCGAGATCCACACCCATCTGTTCTTTCGCTGGACGGGCTGGTGGGGCACGCCGCCGGCCTTCGCCAGCCGCTATCTCGGCGCGGAGCCGAACATTCCGCAGCTCGCCCGGCTTTCCCCCGCGCATCACAGCGGAGACGCGGCCGGGACAGCGCTGCTGGCCGGCGACGGGGCGCCCCTGCTGCCTGGCGC
Source organism: Sphingomonas sp. (assembly GCF_035555815.1). GTDB lineage: Bacteria > Pseudomonadota > Alphaproteobacteria > Sphingomonadales > Sphingomonadaceae > Sphingomonas. The sequence goes on along the minus strand of NZ_DATMGG010000121.1, from coordinate 18,207 downwards.
GGTGGCGATCCCGAAGGGACTGGAACAGGACGAGAATGCCTTTCTCGTCACGCTCGACCCCGCTCTCGGCCCGGAAATGTTTCCGGCGCTGGCGGCGAAGGCGTGCGGCGACCGGCCCTATTGCAAGTTCATGGCGTGGACCAGCAAGGGGACCACCCCCACCGCGCTGCCGGTCAGCCCGGTGCAGCAGCGCGCGATGTCGTTCAGCTATCTGCGCGACCGCGCGTTCGGTTTCGAAAAGGCGCTGTGGAACTGCGCCGAGTTCAAGCGCGCGGAAACCGGCCAGTGCATGAAGTCGCAGGTCTCGATCAGCATGGCCCCGCCGCCGCCGGCGAGCTTCACCTATGACTCGACCCCGGGATCGGCGCTGCGCGCGATCGCCGGTGCCACCGCCGCAACGCCCGCGCCGCCGCCGGTGGTGCCGACCCGCGCGCCGCTCGGTCCCGATCCGCTCACCGGCCTGCGCCGCAAGACCGATGCGAAGGTGCCGATGGATGCGGTCGACAAGCCGGCCGCCGCGCCGACGCCGCCGATGACGACCAAGGCCGAACCCGCGCGCGAGTGATTAGACCCAGCTAGTGCTCCCGCGCAGGCGGAAGCCCATGTATCGGCGCTGCGTGATCGTAATCCTGGACTCCCGCTAACGCTGGGGTGCGAATGGTCATGCCGCCACGAACTGGTCCGGCTCCAGCGCCATCACGCTGTCCGCGCCGCCCTCGATCTTGCGGCGGAGGGCGCCGGCATCGGGCATGATCCGCTCGGCATAGAAGCGCGCGGTGACCAGCTTCGCCTCCAGAAACGCGTCGTCCGGCGTTGCCGCCAATCCGGCGGCGGCGGCGCGGATCATGCGCAGCCACATCAGCCCGACCGCGACTATCCCCGTCAGTTGCATGTAGCTGTACGCGCCCGCGCCGACCTGATTGGGGTCCTTCATGCCATTGGCCATGAACCACATCGTCGCCGCCTGCATCTCGCCCAGCGCCTTTTCCAGCCGGGCGGCGAAATCGGCTGCGGCTTCGTCAGCCTTCGCCGCCGCGCATTCCTCCGCCACCAGCTTGAAGAACGCCTGCACCGCGCGGCCGCCGTTCAGCGCCAGCTTGCGCCCGACCAGATCCATCGCCTGCACGCCGTTGGTGCCTTCGTAGATCATCGAGATGCGGGCATCGCGCACATATTGCTCCATCCCCCATTCGGCGATGTAGCCGTGGCCGCCATAGACCTGCTGGCTGTCGGTGGCGATGCGATAGCCGGCGTCGGTGCCGATGCCCTTGATGACCGGGGTGAGCAGACCGATCAGGTCGGCGGCGAGCTGGCGCTCCTCCTCGGTCGCGGCGGCGTCCTCCAGATCGACCTGGAGCGCGCCCCACAGGCACAGTGCGCGCAGCCCCTCGGTCCATGCCTTGGCCTCCATCAGCATCCGGCGGACGTCGGGGTGGACGAACAGCGGATCGGCCTTCTCCTGTGGCTCCTTGGCCCCGGTCAGCGCGCGGCCCTGGCGGCGGTCCCTGGCGTATTGCACCGCGTTCTGGAACGCGACCTCGCCCACTGCCAGCCCTTGCAGCCCGACGCCCAGCCGCGCGGCGTTCATCATGATGAACATCGCGGCGAGCCCCTTCATCTCCTCGCCCACCAGCCAGCCGGTGGCGCCGTCGTAATTCATCACGCAGGTCGAATTGGCGTGGATGCCCATCTTGTGCTCGATCGAGCCGCACGACACCGCGTTGCGCGTCCCCAGCGACCCGTCGTCGTTGACCAGGAACTTCGGCACCACGAACAGCGAGATGCCCTTCGAGCTGTCCGGCGCGCCCGGCGTCTTTGCGAGGACGAGGTGGATGATGTTGTCGGTCAGGTCGTGCTCGCCCGACGAGATGAAGATCTTGGTGCCGGTGATCGCGTAGCTGCCGCCGGGCTGCGGCTCGGCGCGGGTGCGGATCAGACCCAGGTCGGTGCCGCACTGCGGCTCGGTCAGGTTCATCGTGCCGCCCCATTCGCCCGACACCATCTTGGGCACGTAGCGCGCCTGCTGTTCGGGCGTGCCCTTGACCAGCAGCGCGGCGATCGCGCCGTGGGTCAGGCCGGGGTACATGGCGAACGCCATGTTGGAGGAGATCATGAACTCCTGGAACGCGGTGGAGATGACGTGCGGCATCCCCTGCCCGCCGAACTGCTCCGGCGCGGACAAGGTGCCCCAACCGCTCTCGACGAACTGGCGATAGGCGTCCTTGAAGCCCGCCGGGGTGGTGACGCTGCCGTCCGCGTGGCGCGTGCAGCCCTCCGCGTCACCGCTCTGGTTGAGCGGGAACAGCACTTCGGCGACGAACTTGCCGCCCTCGACCAGCACCGCCTCGACCACGTCGGGCGACGCCGCCGCGAAGCCGGGCAAATTGGCATAGCGATCGAGCCCGATCACCGAATCGAGGATGAACCGCGTGTCGCGGACCGGCGGCTGATACTGGGGCATGGTCTCTCCTCAAGGGTGCGCGAGCAGCGTCACGAACTCGTCGAGTTCGGCGATCGCGGCGTCGATATCGTGTTTCTGGCGGGTCAGCAGCGCGATGCGGTCGCGGCATCGCTCGAGCGTCACCTGGCGCTGGACCTCCCGGCCGTCGCCGATGTCGTACAGGTCGATCATCTCGCGGATCTCGGCCAGGCTGAAGCCGACTCGCTTGCCGCGCAGGATCCACGCCAGCCGCGCGCGGTCGCGGTGCGAATAGATGCGCTGCAAGCCGCGCCGTTCGGGCGCGATCAGCCCCTCATCCTCATAGAAGCGCAGCGCGCGGGCGGTGACGCCGAATTCGGCCGACAGGTCGGAGATCGAGAAGGCATCCTGATCGGTGCGCGGCTCGATTGGGGCCAGGGCTATCGCAAACGACATGCCGCGATAATGTCTTCCCTTTACGTGAACGTCAATGCGTCGCGCAGGGCAGGCGACCACGCGAATCACGCATCGCGGTGGCTTCCGATACCGATTCGCCCAGCCGCCGCACGTCGAGCGCGGCCAGCGACGCGCGCCGCTCGCACAGCGCTGCGCATCCGTCGGGCATCCGCGCGGGAAAGACGATGCGGTCGCCGTCATAGCGCGCCTCGAACCGGCACTTGCCGTCGGCCAGACTGATCCGTAGCACACCGCCCGATCGGCGCGCGGTGCCGGCGCCGTTGCAGGCGATGCCGTCGCCGTAATCGACAAAGGCACCGACGCGATAGCCGCCGCCGTCGGGCACGATGCACAGCCGGTCGGTGTCGCGCGCATACAGTCCGGTGGGATCGATCCTTGCCGGATCGCGCACCAGCCCGCGCGCGATCGCCGCGCTTTCCAGGTCGGCGACGCCCGCCGTGACGCTCGCGCCGTCGGGCTGCGGCGGGCAACTGGCCAGCAGGAACAGCGGCAACGGCGCGATCCAGCGGATCATGCGCATCCGGTCATTCCGCGCGGACGAGCCGCCCGTCCTCGATCCGCCGATAGAAGCAGGTGGCCGCGCCGGTGTGGCAGGCCGGCCCGGCGGGATCGACACGCAGCCAGATCGCGTCCTGATCGCAATCGACCCGCATCTCGATCACGCGCAGGATATGGCCCGACGTCTCGCCCTTCTTCCACAGTCGGGCGCGGCTGCGCGACCAGAAATGCGCCTCTCCGGTGGTAAGGGTCGCTTCCAGCGCCTCGGCGTTCATGTGCGCGACCATCAGCAGCGCCCCGGTGGCGGCGTCGGTGGCGACGGCGGTCACCAGACCGGCGGCGTCATATTTGGGGTCCAGGGTGGTGCCGGTCTCGCGCGCGTCGCTCATGCGGGCGATCTAGCCTGCTTTGCGACGCGCGCACAGCATCCTATCGCGCCGGCAAATAGGTGGCCGGGATCGGATAGGCCGCACTCTCGCCCTGCCAGGTGATCGACAGGATCTTCCACTGCCCGCCGGTGCGGACGAGCTGGATCGAGTTGATCCCGCGCGCGAACGGCGCCTCGCCGGCGGCGCGACGGCTCTCATAGGTCGAAAAGATGTGGGCGACATTGCCGTAGCGCTCGACCCGGCGCGCGATCTCCGACTCGAAGAATCCTTCCTTCAGGAAGCGCGGGCCGGCGCGGTCGGCATAGCCCTGCGGCGTCAGGATCGTCGGGCCGTTGTCACCGACCGGCACCAGCCGCCCCTCCGGCAGGAACAGGCCGTTGAACTTGTCCCAGTCGCGCGCGCCGGCCGGGCCGGAGATGACCGCGTAAAGATCGCGGATAGTGGCGTCGATCATCGCCTCGTCGCTGGCGGCGGTCGCTTGCGGTGGCTGTGCGGACACGCCCACGGCTGGAACCAGCGCGGCGGCGGCAGCGAACGCGGCAAAATATCGGACCATGGAGCTCCCCCTGAAAAACAGCCGCCCGGTCAGCGACTCGCCACAGCGTAGCCCGAGCGGCCGGGCGATCGGAAGCACGGTGGCGCGAACTGCCCGCGCCGACCGCTCAATGACCGCGAATCGCCTCGACCAGTTCGTCCTTGGTCATCTTCGATCGCCCCTCAATGCCGATCTCCTTCGCCTCGTCGTACAGGTCCGCCTTGCTGCGGTCGTCGAGATGGGTGGATCTGTGGTCGAGCGAGTGGCCGGCCTTCGCGTTGGCGATCCGCGCCGCCTTCTCCTTGGACGCGCCGTCGTCGCGGAGCTTTTCGTACAATTCCCCGTCCTTGATCTGGGGTCCGTGGTTCTTGCCGGGCATGTCCATATCTCCTTTCCCTCTCCGCCAAACGCACGGCGGCAGGCGGCGGTTCAGCAAATGATGACAAGTACGAGACAAAGCGGTTCCGGCTTCCTATATGGCGGCTGGACACAGCCGCGCGGGATTCGATGCTGAGCACCCACCCATTCGACGACGACCACCTCCGAGAGGAATGTGGCATTTTCGGTGTTTCCGGCGGAGACGGCGCAGCCGCGCTCGTCGCGCTGGGGCTCCACGCCCTCCAGCATCGCGGGCAGGAGGCCGCCGGCATCACCAGCTATGACGGCACTCACTTCCACACCCATCGCGCGATGGGCCATGTCGCCGGCAATTTCGACCGCGACGACGTCATCCGCGCGCTGCCGGGGTCGGTCGCCTGCGGCCACGTCCGCTATTCGACCACCGGCGAGACGTCGCTGCGCAACGTCCAGCCGCTCTACGCCGAATTGCAGAGCGGCGGGTTCGCGGTGGCGCACAACGGCAACATCTCCAACGCGATGCGCCTGCGCCGCGATCTGGTCCGCACCGGGTCGATCTTTCAGTCCACTTCCGACACCGAAGTCATCATCCACCTGGTCGCCACCTCCAGCTATCGCACGCTGATCGACCGGTTCATCGACGCGCTGAAGCAGCTTGAGGGCGCCTATTCGCTGATCTGCATGACGCCGGAGGGGATGATCGCGTGCCGCGATCCGCTCGGCATCCGCCCGCTGGTGATGGGCAAGCTGGGCGACACGATCATCTTCGCCTCGGAAACCGTCGCGCTCGACGTGGTCGGCGCCGAATTCGTGCGTGAGGTCGATCCGGGTGAGCTCGTGATCGTCAAGGGCGACGAAATGACCTCGCACCGCCCGTTCGCGCCGCTCGCCGCGCGACCGTGCGTGTTCGAGTATGTCTATTTCTCGCGCCCCGATTCGATCGCCGACGGCCAGTCGGTCTATTCGGTGCGCAAGGCGATCGGCGCGCAGCTGGCGATCGAATCGCCGGTCGACGCCGATCTGGTCATCCCGGTGCCCGATTCGGGCGTGCCCGCCGCGATCGGCTATGCCCAGCAATCGGGCCTGCCGTTCGAGCTGGGGATCATCCGGTCGCACTATGTCGGCCGCACCTTCATCCAGCCCGGCGACAAGGTCCGCCACCTGGGCGTCAAGCTGAAGCACAACGCCAACCGCGCGCTGATCGCGGGCAAACGCATCGTGCTGATCGACGATTCGATCGTGCGCGGCACCACCAGCCTGAAGATCGTGCAGATGATGCGCGAGGCGGGCGCGGCGGATGTGCATATGCGGATCGCCTCCCCGCCGACCCGGCACAGCTGTTTCTACGGGGTGGACACGCCCGAACGGTCCAAACTGCTCGCGGCGACGCACGACCTGGAGGAAATGCGGACCTATATCCACGCCGACAGCCTGGCGTTCATCAGCATCGACGGGCTGTACAAGGCGCTGGGCCAGCAAGGGCGGCCGCGCGTGCGCCCGGGCTATTGCGACGCCTGCTTCACCGGCGATTATCCCACCACGCTGACCGATCAGGATGAGAGCACCCCGATCGACCAGTTCGCGCTGCTCGAGGAACGAGTGGGCTGACCCCTGCCCGTTCCCGTCACCGCCTCTCCACCCGGAAACCCTGAATGACCCAACCCTTCCTCACCGGCCGGACGGCGCTCGTCACCGGCGCCAGCCGCGGCATCGGCGCCGCCACCGCCACCGCGCTCGCCCGTGCCGGCGCGCATGTCATCCTGACCGGCCGGACCGTCGGCGGGCTGGAGGAGATCGAGGAAGCGATCGACGCCGCCGGCGGGACCGCGACGATCGCCCCGCTCGACCTGACCGAGGGCGACGGCATCCCGCGGCTGGCTGCCGCGATCGTCGATCGCTGGCCCGCGCTCGACATATTGGTGCTCAACGCGGCGATGCTCGGCTCGCTCAGCCCGGTATCGGCGTTCGACCCCAAGGAATTGTCGAAGGTGATGACGCTGAACGTCAGCGCGCAGGCGGCACTGCTCGGTGCGTTTGATCCGCTGGTGAAGGCGTCGAAACGCGGACGCGTAATCGGCCTCACCTCCAGCGTCGGCCGCACGCCGCGCGCCTATTGGGGGATGTACGGCGCGTCCAAGGCGGCGTTCGAGAATCTGCTGCTCAGCTATGGCGAGGAGGTTCGCCACATCTCCGAAACCCGCGTCGCGATCGTCGATCCCGGCGCCACCCGCACCAGGATGCGCGCCCGCGCCTATCCGGGCGAGGATCCCGCCAGCGTCAAGCCGCCGGAAGCGGTGGCGGACCGGATCGTCGCGTTGCTCGACGACGATTTCGAGACCGGGGCGTTCATCCGGGTGGAGTAATCCGACCACAGCCGTGGCGGCGCTAACTCCCGCTCGCGGCGATCAGCTTCGCCTGAAACGCCGCGCGGGCCGCCGACAGATCGTTGCCCGTCGCGCGCGGCCACGCCGAGACCTGGACGATCACCAGCTTGCGCGCCGGGTCGATGGTGATCGACTGGCCGAAGATGCCCTGTGCGCCGAACCGCCCCTCGGGATAGGTCCACCACTGATAGCCATAGCCGTAGCCCGGCCGGCCGATCCCGACATGGGGTGCGGTGGCGTCGCTGAACCAGCCCGCCGGCACCGCCCGGTCGTCGCCTTTCAGCGCATAAAGCCCCATCCGGCCGTAATCGCGCAACGACACCGACAGGCAGCAGCCGCTCACCTCATGCCCGCTCTGGTCGACCATCCAGAACGCATCGCGTTCCATGCCAAAGGGCACCCACAGCTTCTCGCTGAGATAGGTGGCGAGCGGCTTGCCGACCGCCCGGGCCACCACCACGCCGATCAGATTGGTCTCGCCGGTCTTGTACACCCATTTGCTGCCCGGCGGATCGGCGCGCGGCAGCGTGCGCATATAGGCGACGGTGGGGTCGGCGCCCGCCGGCACCTCCATGGTGAACATCCGCGCCACGTCGGATTGGGGATCGGTATAATCCTCGTTCCAGCGTACGCCCGACGTCATCGTCAGCAATTGCCGCACCGTGACCCCGTCATAGCCGCTGCCGGCCAGTTCGGGCACATAGCTGGTGATCGGATCGTCGAGCGATCGGATCTTCCCGTCCTTCAGCGCCGCACCGACCAGCGTCGAGGTGAACGACTTGGCAACGGAGAAGCTGGTCCAGCGCCCCTCCGGCCCGAAGCCGCGCGCATAGCGTTCCAGTCGCACCTTGCCGTCCTGAAGCACCAGCAGCCCGGCGACGTTCTGTTCGGCCATGAAGGCATCGACCTCCCCCGCCGCGATCGGCAACGGCGTGCCGTCGGGGAGCGGATGGACCCGGCGCCCCGCCTTCACCACATGGCCGGGGAACAGCGTCTCCATCGCGGGGAAATTGGCGTCGCGCTGGGCCTGGTTCCAGAACAACACCTCCGCGCCGACCTGGCGCAGCCGCGCGGCATTGTCGGCGGACACCGCCGGACCGGCGGTTTCGACCTGCGTCGTGGGGCCCGTCGTGCATCCGGCCAGCGCCAGCAGCGCCGCCACCATCGTCGTGCGCGTCATATCCCCTCCCTGATCAGCGTGATCTGCGCGACGTCGATACCCCCGCCGCGAAACCCGCCCTCGCAATACATCAGATAGTAGCGCCACAGATCAAGGAAGCGATCGTCGAATTCGGCCGGCATCCGCCCTTCGGCAACGGCGTGGTCGAAACGCTCACGCCATTGCCTGAGCGTTTCGGCATAATCGGCGCCGAAACCGACGCGGTCCTGCCAGTTCAGGCCGACATCCCGCGCGATGTCGCGGAACTCGCGCTCGGACAGCAGCAATCCGCCGGGAAAGATATAGGTCTGGATGAAATCGACGTTGCGCGCGTAATTCTCGAAAATGGCGTCATCCATCGAGATGAGCTGAATCGCGGCGCGTCCGCCCGGTTTCAGCGCGCGGGCGATCGCCTCCAGATAGGCGCGCCAATATTCGCGGCCGACCGCCTCGACCATCTCGATGCTGGCGACCGCGTCGTAGGTGCCGGTGACGTCGCGGTAATCGGTCAGCGTGAAGCGCGCGTCCGCCAGCCCCGCCGCACGCAAACGCGCCTCGGCATAGTCGCGCTGCTCGGTCGACAGGGTGATGCCGTGGACCGCGACGCCATGCCGCGCGGCCAGTTCCGCGAACGATCCCCATCCGCAACCGATCTCGAGGATGCTGTCCCCCGCCCGCGTGGCGGTGCGGCGAAGGATCGCGTCGAGCTTGGCGGTCTGCGCCTGCTCCAGCGTCATGTCCGCTCCGGCGAACAGCGCGCTGGAATAGGTCATGCCGGGGTCGAGCCACGGAATGTAGAAATCATTCCCCAGGTCATAGTGATAGGCGATGTTGCGGAGCGATCCGGCGCGGTCGTTGCGGTGCAGCCGGTGCGCGACCCGCCGCGCCAGCCGGCTCCAGCCCGACGCCCGGCCCGCCTCGCCCAGCGTATGGCGGTTGAGCATGAACAGCGTGAACAGCGACACCGGATCGGGGCTGGACCACTCCCCGGCGGCCCAAGCCTCATACCATCCCGCCGACCCGCCGGTCGCCAGCCGCAGCAGCGCGTTCCACCGGACGATGGCGACGTCCGCCATCGGCCCGTCGGCGCGACCGCCCAGCACACGGCGGCGGCCATCGGGCAGGCTCACCGTGATCGATCCGCGCGTCAGCCCGGCGTCGATCCGATCGAGCGATTTGTGGAACAACCCGGCAAAGGGCGCGAGCCAGCCGCCACCGGGGCGCGCCGCCGTCCGGTGTGACCGGCCGGGCCGTCGGCCCCTGTTCCGCACCGGCGCATCCATCGCCGCCTTCAATGCACGTCGCCGCCGCGCAAGCAAGCCGTCGACTCAGATGACGTGCGGTTCCTTCTCGACCATCCAGGTCTGACCCTGCGACAACAGCTTTTGCAGATTGGGCGTCTTGCCCTCCGCGATCTGGCGGTTCTGCGCCACCACCGCGCTCTCGAACGTCGGGGCCGGATCGTCGTAGATCACGCCCAGCGCCATCGGGAACGCGCCGAACGGCATCTCGACCAGCAGGTGGGCGATCATGCGGTTGGCCTGATCGTGGACCAGCACCTCCGACGTGTCGCCATCGACCACGTCCACCACCTTCAGCGCCAGCCGGTCGCGATCGAGCGCGATGCCCTTGGCCCCGCCGGCGAACAGCATCGGCTTGCCATGCTCGACCCACAGCTGGTTGCCCGCGGCGTTCGGCTTGGCGGTGAACGGCTCGAACACGTCGTCGTTGTAGACGATGCAGTTCTGGAAGATCTCGACGAAGCTCGCGCCCTTGTGGGCGTGCGCCGCCTTGAGCACGCTCGGCAGGCTCTTGTGGACGTCGATCCCGCGCGCGATGAACCGCGCGCCCGATCCCAGCGCGAAGGCGCACGGGCTGGCCGGGCGATCGACCGACCCGAACGGCGTCGACGGGCTGCGCGTGCCGACGCGGCTGGTCGGCGAATATTGCCCCTTGGTCAGGCCATAGATCTCGTTGTTGAACAGCAGCAGCTGGCAATCGAGGTTGCGGCGCAACAGGTGCATGGTGTGGTTGCCGCCGATCGACAGCGCATCGCCGTCGCCGGTGATGATCCACACGTCGAGGTCCGGATTTGCCAGCTTCACCCCGGTCGCCACGGCGCAGGCGCGGCCGTGGATGGTGTGGAAGCCGTAGGTCTCCATGTAATAGGGGAAGCGCGACGAACAGCCGATGCCGCTGACGAACACCGTGTTTTCGGGCTTCACGCCCAGATCGGGCATAGTGCGCTGCACCGCCTTCAGGATCGCATAGTCGCCGCAGCCGGGGCACCAGCGCACCTCCTGATCGGTCTCCCAGTCCTTGGGAGACGATTTGGCGACGGGGGTCATGTCGTTCATAGCATTTCCTTTGTCGGCACGACGCAACCGCGTCAGCCGAGCGCGCTTTCGATGGCCGCTTCGATCTCGGCGATGCGGAACGGCTGGCCGGACACCTTGTTGAGCGGCTGCGCGTCGACCAGATACTGGTCGCGCAGCACCGTCTTGAGCTGCCCGGTGTTCATTTCGGGAACCAGGATCTTTTCGTAACCCTTGAGAAGATCGCCCAAATTCCGCGGCATCGGCCAGATGTGGCGGATGTGGACATGGGCGACGTCCAGCCCCTTGCGGCGCGCGCGGCGCACCGCCTGGTGGATCGGGCCAAAGGTCGATCCCCAGCCGACCACCACCAGCTTGCCGCTGGCCTCGCCCAGTTCGACCTGCTGGTCGGGCACCGCCACCCCGGCGATCTTGTCGCGACGCAGCTCGGTCATTTCCTGGTGGTTGGCGGGCGAATAGTCGATGTTGCCGGTGCCGGCTTTCTTCTCGATCCCGCCGATGCGGTGGAGCAGCCCCGGCGTGCCCGGCTTGACCCAGGGCCGCGCCAGCTTCTCGTCCCGCGCATAGGGGAGGAACCCGCCGTCCGGCACGTCCGCCAGGAACTTCACCGGAAACGGCGTGAAACTGTCGACGTCCGGGACTTTCCACGGCTCGGCGGCGTTGGCGATATAGCCGTCGGTCAGCAGCATCACCGGGGTCATGTACTGCGTCGCGATGCGAACCGCCTCGATCGCGCATTCGAAGCAGTCGGCGGCGGATCGCGCCGCCACCACCGGCATCGGCGCGTCGCCGTTGCGGCCGTAGACCGCCTGATAGAGGTCCGACTGTTCGGTCTTGGTCGGCAGCCCGGTGGAAGGCCCGCCGCGCTGTGAGTTGACGATCACCAGCGGCAGCTCGGTCATGATCGCAAGGCCGATCGCCTCCCCCTTCAGCGCGATGCCGGGGCCGGACGAGGAGGTGACGCCAAGCTGCCCCGCATAGGACGCCCCCAGCGCTGAGGCGATCGCGGCGATCTCGTCCTCCGCCTGGAAGGTCGTGACGCCATATTCCTTCAGCCGGCTGAGGTGGTGAAGGATCGCCGACGCCGGGGTGATCGGATAGCCGCCGAAGAACATCGGCAGGTCGGCAAGCTGGGTGCCCGCGACCAGCCCGAGCGAGATCGCCTCGGCGCCGGTGACGGTGCGGTACAGGCCCGGCTCGGCCGGGGCGGCCGGCACGTGGAGCTGCCCGACCTGCCCGCCCAGTTCGGCGGTTTCGCCATAAGCATGGCCGGCGTTCAACGCGGCGATATTGGCCTCAGCGAGCTCGGGCGCCTTGGCGAACTTGGCCTTGAGCCAGTCGACGATCGGTTCGCGGTCGCGGTCGAACATCCACAGCGCCAGCCCGAGCGTCCACATGTTCTTGCAGCGGAGCGCTTCCTTGTTGCCCAGCCCGAACGGCTTCACCGCGTCGAGGGTCAACTGCGAGATGTTGAGCCGCAGCAGCTGCCACTTGGCGAGACCGTCGCCGTCGAGGGGATTGCTGTCGTACCTCGCCTTGGCGAGGTTGCGGTCGTTGAACTCGCCCTCGTCGGCGATGATGAGGCCGCCAGGCTTCAGGTCGCCGACATTGGTCTGCAATGCCGCCGGGTTCATCGCCACCAGCACGTCGGGCTGGTCGCCCGCCGTCTCGATCGACGCCGATCCGAAATTGATCTGGAACGCCGACACGCCGAACAGCGTGCCCTGCGGCGCGCGAATCTCCGCCGGAAAATCGGGGAAGGTGGCAAGATCGTTGCCGGCCAGCGCGGTGGACAGGGTGAACTGCCCGCCGGTCAGCTGCATCCCGTCGCCGCTGTCTCCGGCAAATCGAACGACGATCGCCTCGGGCGGCGGGTTTGCCGACGCCTCTTCGGGCGTCAGCAGATGGGCGGCTGTGGCCATGTAATCCTGTGTCCTGCGGTATCCGTTTCGCGCGCCTTCTATGTCCCGGTGCGCTGCCGATCCAAGGTAGAATGATGGACAGCGCTTGCAACCGGTTCTTTTCCGATCCCGCCGCCGGGGCATGGACGACCGCGATCAGGCGGCATAATCAAGTCTGCAAATGCAACGGACGACGGAGAAGCCTGCCATGACCGCGCCCTATACCCGCCCCGATGTCGCGATGCTTCTCGCCTATCTGAACAGCGCGCCGGGGCCGAAGATGCATGAGGTGGGGGCACCGGCGGCACGCGAGATGTACGAACAGATGAAAGAACTCGTCGATCTGCCGGTCGGTGAGCTGGCGGTCGTCCAGGACTTGGCCATCCCCGGTCCCGCCGGCACGATCCCGGCGCGACTGTTCGACGCGCGCGCCACGCGCGAACCGGGGCCGGCGGTGGTCTATTTCCACGGCGGGGGCCACACCATCGGCAACATCGCGACTCACGCCGGCTTCTGCGCGGAGATCGCCCGCGTGCTCGACCTGCCGGTCGTCTCGGTCGACTATCGCCTGGCCCCCGAACACGCCTTTCCGGCCGCGCCCGACGATGCCGAGGCGGCGGCGCGCTGGGTCGCGGGCAGCCCCGCCGAACTGGGCCGCACCGTCACCGGGCTGGTGCTGAGCGGCGACAGCGCCGGGGGCAACCTCGCCATCGTCGCCGCGCTCGATCTGCGCGACCGGCCGGCGGCGGTGCCGGTGATCGCGCAGCTGCCGATCTATCCGGCGACCGACTATAGCCGCGACTACCCGTCCTACGCCGCGTTGTGCGAGGGCCATCTGCTGACCCGCGCGTCGATGGACTGGTTCACCGCCAGCTATGCGCCGGACGTCGCCAGCCTGCGCGTGTCGCCGCTCAACGCCGATCTGGCCGGCCTGCCGCCGGCGGTGGTGATGACCGCCAGCCTCGACCCGATCCGCGATCAGGGCCGCGCTTATGCCGCCAAGCTGGCCGAAGCGGGCGTGCCGGTGGTGTTCCGGGAAGCGGTGGGCAATATCCACGGCTTCGTCACGCTGCGAAAGGCGATCCCTTCGGCGCAGGGCGACGTCGCCGGCTTCCTGACCGCGGCCAAGGCGGTGATCGCCGAGGCCGAGGCGCAGCGCGTGATGGCGCAGGCGGCGGCATGATCGATCGCGAGACCCTGCCCTACCGCCCGTGCGCGGGAGTGATGCTGCTCAACCGCGACGGGCAGGTGTTCGTCGGCCAGCGGCTCGATTCGACGCTGGAGGCATGGCAGATGCCGCAGGGCGGGATCGATCCGGGCGAGGCGGCGCTGGCCGCCGCGATCCGTGAGATCGGCGAGGAAACCGGGATCGCCCCCCATCACCTCGACCTGATCGCCGAAGCGCCCGACGAGCTGTGGTACGACCTGCCCGATGACCTGATCGGCAAGATCTGGAAGGGCAAGTGGCGCGGCCAGCGGCAACGCTGGTTCCTGTTCGCCTTCACCGGCACCGACGACGACGTCGACATCGCCACAGAACACCCCGAATTCCGCGCATGGAAATGGGCCGACCCGGCCGATCTGCCGGCGATGATCGTCCCGTTCAAGAAGGCGCTGTACGAATCGGTGATCGCCGCGTTCGCCGATCCGGTCGCCCGCCGGACGCGACCCGGGCACGGCTGATCGTGCCTGGGGGGGTGACGCGAATCGGTTCCAACGGTTATGGCCGTGCGCGATGCGAAGCGTGCTCCTCCCCCTCGCGGCGCTGCTGATACTCGGCAACGCGCCCGATTCCCCGGTCCCGGCGGCTCCGTCGGCACCGGGGCCTGTCGATTCCAACGATCTGCCCCCCGCCATCCGCGCCATGCTGCAAGCGGCGATGGAATCGGGCAACGAGGGCGAGGTCGCCACCGTCGAGAAATATGCGCGCGGCGCCTCACCGGAAAACGCGCGGGAGATTTCGGAGATCACCGCGCGCTGGCGTGGCGAGCGGCGTCAGGCGGCGACCGAGAAGCTGCGCACATCCGATTTCCTGGCGCTGATCAAGGGGCGCGCCGAACTGGGCGGCTTCCTCACCACCGGCAACACCGACAATATCGGGGTGACCGCCGCGGTGAACGTGACTCGTGACGGCTATCGCTGGCGGCAGAAGGCCGCGCTGCTCGCCGAATATCAGCAGAGTTCCGGCGTCACCAGCCGCGAGCATTACCGGGCATCGTTCGAGCCCAACTACAAGATCGACGACCGCGCCTACATCTATGGCGCGACGCTGTTCGAGAGCGACCGCTATCTCGGATATTTCGAGCGGTATTCGGCCTCGGTCGGTGCCGGTTACAGCGTGATCAAGTCGAGCCCGATGAGCCTCGACCTCGAGATCGGCCCGGCCTATCGCTATACGCGCTTCACAGACCACAATATCGAGAGCAACATCGCCGCGCGCGGATCCGCGCAGTTCGGCTGGACGGTGGCGCCGGGGGTGCGGCTGACCCAGGACGCCGCCGCTTATGTCCAGAGCGCGAACAGCACGCTGACCGGGCGTACCGCGCTCAGCGCCAAATTGTTCGGGCCGGTCGCCGCGCAATTTTCCTACGACGTATCGTACGAAAGCAAGCCGCCGGCGGGGCGAGTCAACGCCGACACCACCAGCCGCGCCTCGCTGGTCTACAGTTTTTGAGCGGCATCAACGCCATCGAGCGTGACGCGATCGCCCATCTGGGCGAGTCGCCGATGCTCGAACGCACGCTCGACTGGGCGGGCGTGAACAGCGGCACCGCCAATCTGGCCGGGCTGGCGACGATGGCGGATCGGCTGGCGGAGGCGTTCGGTGTGTTGCCGGGCGGGTGCCGGCTGGTCGAGCCCGATCCGGTCGAGCGAGTCACCGTCGACGGGCGGGTCGAACCGATCGGCCATGGCCGCCACCTCCACCTGACCGTGCGCCCGCACGCGCCGGTCCAGATGCTGTTCACCGGCCACATGGACACCGTCTATCCGGCCGATCATCCGTTCCAGCAGATCCGCACGCTGGACGACGGCCGGATCAACGGCCCCGGCATCGCCGACATGAAGGGCGGGCTGGCGCTGCTGCTCGCCGCGCTGGAGGCGGTCGAGGCGGTCGGCGTGCCGCGGCTGGGCTATGAGGTGGTGATCAACTCGGACGAGGAGACCGGCAGCTTCTCTTCCGCCGCGCTGGTCGCGCGTGCGGCCGAGGGCAAGGTTGCCGCGCTGACCTATGAACCGGCGCTGCCCGACGGCACGCTGGCGGGCGCGCGTGGTGGCACCGGCAATTTCTCGATCGTGGTGCGCGGGCGCAGCGCCCATGCCGGGCGCAACCCCGACGACGGGCGCAATGCGATCGTCGCCGCGTCGGACCTGGCGCTGCGGCTGTCGCGCGCCAAGGCGGCGGAATTGGCGGTCAATCCGGCGCGGATCGACGGCGGCGGGCCGAACAATGTCGTGCCCGAACTGGCGATCCTGCGGGTCAATTTCCGCCCCGCGGGCGCCGAACAGATCGCTCGGGCGCAGGCCGCGCTCGACGCGGCGGCGGCGGCGGTCGCCCGTGAGCACGACGTGCTGGTCGAGGTCCACGGCAGCTTCAACCGCCCGCCCAAGCCGCTGGATCCCGGCGCCGAGCGGCTGTTCGGGCTGGTCCGCACCGTCGGCGCCGACCTGGGCCTCGACATCGCGTGGAAGGCCACCGGCGGAGTGTGCGACGGCAACAACATCGCCGCGTGCGGCGTGCCGGTGGTCGACACCATGGGCGTACGCGGCGGCGCGATCCATTCCAGCGACGAATTTCTTTTCCCCGACAGCCTGATCGAACGCGCCGCGCTGTCGGCGTTGACCATCCTGCGGATCGCAAACAAGGGCAGCCTATGACATTCCGCATCCGCGCCGCGCGCGACGAGGACATCGAACACCTCTACGAGATGGCGAAGCTGACCGGCGGCGGCTTCACCAACCTGCCCCCGGATCGCGGCGCGTTGACCGCCAAGCTGGAGCGCAGCCACACCGCCTTTGCGCGCACCGACGACACGCCGACCGATGAATTGTTCGTGCTGGTGCTGGAGAATGTCGCGACCGGCGAGGTGCGCGGCACCTGCCAGATCTTCACCCAGGTCGGCCAGCGGTGGCCGTTCTACAGCTATCGAATCGGCACGCTGACCAAGCATAGCGAGGAACTCGGCCGCACCTTTCGATCCGAACTGCTCAACCTGGTCAACGATCTGGAAGGGTCGAGCGAGGTCGGCGGGCTGTTCCTCCATCCCGGCGAGCGCGCCGGCGGGCTCGGGTTGCTGCTCGCGCGCAGCCGCTATCTGTTCATCCGCGCCCACCGCGCGCGCTTTGCCGATCGACTGCTCGCCGAGTTGCGCGGAATCATCGACGAAGCGGGGGGATCGCCGTTCTGGGACGGGGTCGCCGGGCGCTTCTTCGGGATGAATTTCCAGGACGCCGATTCGTTCAACGCGGTCCATGGCAACCAGTTCATCGCCGACCTGATGCCGCGCCACCCGATCTATATTGCGATGCTGCCCGAAAGCGCGCGCGCGGTGATCGGCCTGCCCCACCCATCGGGCCGGGCGGCGATGCGGATGCTGGAAAATGAAGGGTTTGCGTTTGAAAGCTACGTCGATATCTTCGATGGCGGGCCGACGATGACGGTCCGCACCGATCAGGTCCGCACGATCCGCGACGCCGTCGACATGACCGTGAGCGACGTCGCGGCGGGTGGAAGCGCGTCGCTGCTCGCCACCGGCCGCCTCGCCGACTTCCGCGCATGCATGGGGCATGTCGGCGACGGCACGATCGATCCCGCCAGTGCGGAGGCACTGGGCGTCGCCGCGGGCGCCACGGTCAGCCACGTCGCGCGGATATGACGCTCGTTGAGATCAATTTCGACGGGATCGTCGGTCCCAGCCACAATTACGCCGGGTTGAGCCCCGGCAACCTCGCCGCGACCCGCAATGCCGGCGCCACCGCGCATCCGCGCGCGGCCGCGTTGCAGGGCATCGCCAAGATGCGCGCCAACATTGCGCTGGGGCTGTCGCAGGGCATCCTGCTGCCGCCGCCCCGCCCCGATCATCGCTGGCTGGAAAGCCTGGCCACCGACTATGCCGGCGCGCCGAACCATTTGCGGGCGCAGGCGCTGTCCGCATCGGCGATGTGGGCGGCCAACGCCGCCACCGTCTCCCCCGCGCCGGACAGTGGCGACGGACGCTGTCACCTGAGCGTCGCCAATCTGATGACGATGCCGCACCGCAGCCACGAATGGCCCGACACGCTGGCGCAGTTGCGGGTGGCGTTCGCCAACCCGGCGTTCGTCGTCCACCCCCCGGTGCCCGCGCCGTTCGGCGATGAGGGCGCCGCCAATCACATGCGTCTGACCCGCTTGCACGGCGAACCGGGGGTAGAGGTGTTCGTCTACGGCGTGTCGGGCGGCCCCTTTCCCGCGCGGCAGCACCGCGAGGCGAGCGAAGCGGTGGCGCGGCGGCATGGCGTCGACGCGCTGTTCGTCCAGCAATCGGACGAGGCGATCGCCGCCGGCGCCTTCCACAACGACGTCGTCGCGGTCGCCAACGAACAGGTGCTGTTCGCCCACGAACGCGCCTTTGCCGACAAGGACGGTTTCTACGCCGCGCTCCGCGCCCGACTGCCCACGGTCGAGATCGTCGAAGTGCCGGAGGCCAGCGTCGGGCTGGCGGACGCCATCGCCTCCTATCTGTTCAACGCGCAGCTGGTGACGTTGCCGGCTGGC
>NZ_DATMGG010000120.1:0-9215 GCF_035555815.1 Sphingomonas sp. | reverse complement strand
TGGGTGGCGAAGGCGTGGCGCAGCACGTGCGGGCTGATCCGCTCGGGCGGAATCCCGGCCTGTGCCGCCAGCGCCTTGACCAATTGGTGCAGCCGAACGCGGGAGAGGTGGCTCTTCCCCGCCGGGAACAGCCACGGCTGGTCGGCCGCGACGTGCGCGCGCCACGCCGCCACCGCCGCCCGCGCCCGATCGGAGATCGGCACCAGCCGCTCGCGCCCGCCCTTGCCGCGCAGGATCAGATAAGGGCGGTCAGGGTCGACGGCGTTGCGGGGGAGCGACACCAGCTCGCTGGCGCGCAGGCCCGATCCGTAGAGCAACTCGATCAGCGCGGCGAGGCGCAGGTCGTTGGGGTCGGCGGGCACCCGTGCGATCCGCGCCGCGATCGCCGCGAACAGCGAATCGACGTCGGCGATCGACAGCACCTTGGGCAGTCCGCGCGCGGTGCCCGGCCGGGGCAGCACCGCGCCGGGATCGTCGCCGCGCAGCCCCTCCTCGGCCAGAAAGGCGAAGAACCGCCGCAGCGCCGCCGATTTGCGCGCCACCGTCGCCCGCGCCAGATCCGCCCAGCCGTCGGCAAGCCGTTGCAGCGCGGCGGCGTCGGCCGCGCCCAGCCGCCCCGAGAGCGCCGCCGACGCCAGCGTCAGGTCGCTGCGATAGGCGGCGAGCGTGTTCGCCGCCACCCCTGCCTCCGCCGCCAGCATCTCGAGGAAACGCTCGATCAGCGCGCGATCCTCGCCGGCGGTCATCAGAGCCGCGCGATCGCCTCCGCGGCGATCATCCGCGCCTCGCCCTCCAGCCCGACCGCGCGCAGCGCCGCGACGCTGTGGAACAGCATCTCGGGCGGTACGCCGCGCCAGCTGGTGGTCTGCATCCCGATGCCGGCGAGCACCAGCACCGTTCCAGCCTCATGCCGCGCCGCCGCCGCCGCGATCGCGCGGGTCCAGCTATTCTCCGCGCCCAGCCGCACGTCGAGCGCGCGCGCCAGATTCTCGGCATCGGACGACGACAGCCGGCCAAGCCCGGCCAGCCCGGCCAGCAGCATTCGCGCCTTGACCCGATCGGGATCGCCATCGGCGCCGCGGAAACCGTCGACCTGGCCATAGCTAACTCGGCCGCCGCGCGGATCGGTCAGCGCGATCATCGCCCAGCCGTCGCTCGCGGCGGGGACGACGGTGCGCCAGCGCGCGGCGGCGATATCGAGCCCCGCGGTGAGCATCGAGGCGACGATCCGCCCCGAATCGGCGGCGCGCGCGCCCTGCGGCGTCACCCGCGCGGCGGCGCGCGCGGTGAGGATCAGCCGGGCGTAGCGGCCGCGCGCATCGCCCGGCGCATCCCACAATTGCTTGAGCGCCGCCATGCGATCGTCGGGCGAGGCGGCGGCGAACGCCGTCCGCAGATCGCGCCCGACCGCGCCGGCCGCCGAATTGCTGTCGTCCGTCGCCGCGATCTCACCATAGAGGTCGGCGAGGGCCAGGCTGGACAGCACGCCCTGCGCCGCCGCCATGTCGGCGACCGCGACCCGCGCCAGCGGCTCGACCATCGGCGAGGTCGCGCGCCATGACGCCACCTGGGCGCCGACGGTGCCATAGAGCGCGTCGGGGATCGCCACCCCGGTCGCCGCCGCCAGCCCGTAGCGCCACATCGTCAGCCGGTCGGCGCCGTTCCATTCGGCCGTCTCGATCGTCACCGATCGCCCGCCGCCCGCGCCGACCACCTTTTCCGCCAGCAGCGAATCGATGGTGCGGCCGGTGGTCCGCCGCGCGGCGGTGAACAGCCGTCCGGCCTCCGCCGGCTTGCCCGCCAGCGCGGCGCACATCGCCTGCGCGAACGGCCAGCCCGCCTCGTTCGAGACGTGCACCGCCGAATCGGCCAGCGGGCACAGCCCGGCCGGATCGCCGGCGGCGAGCATCGCCTGCATCGCCACCTGGAACAGCTTGGGCGTGTAATCTTCCAGATCGACGCTCTGCACCACCGCGCGGGCCATGTCGGCCTCGCCCATGCGGATCAGCAGCCACGCGCGCTCGGCGGCGAAATCGGCGCCGTTGACCCCGCGCGGCGGCGCCACCCGCGACACCAGCGCGCGGCGCAGCGCGATCGACAGCCAGCGCGACGGCAACGGTGCGTCGAGCCGGCGCATCAGCCGCTCGACGAACGGGCCGGAGGTTCCGGTGAAGGCGTTGGCGCCGACGCCGCCGCTGCGCGGGCCGATCGCGCCGACGTCGCTCAGCGAGCGGCGGGCATAGTCGGGAATCTCATAGGCCGAGAGATCGACCGCCGCCGGCGTGGCGGCCGGGGTCGGCGTCGCGTCCGGCGCCGGCACCGGACCGGCGTCGGTCAGCGGCGTGGCGGCGGTCCCCGGCGGCGGCAGGACCGACGCGGGCGGGCGCTGCCCGGCGCCGGGCGCGGAGGCGGGCGCGGGCGTCGATCGCGGCGCCGGTGCCGGCGCGGGGGCGACCGGTTCGTTGAATCCGGGGGGGAGGATCGATTCGGGCGCGGTCTGCTGCTGGCTGACGGCGGCCAGCCCCGCCCCGCCGGCCAGCGCCAGGGCGAGCGCGCCCAGCCCGACGCTAGCTGAGATTTTCAAGCGAAACCGCCTTCTCGACCGGGGCCGGCGCCTTTTCGACGTTGCGCCCGGCGAGCCAGAAGGTGCCGCCCACCAGCACGATCAGCACGGCGACGACAATGATGAGAAAACGCGACATGACACAGCCTTTTGGGACGATTGCGCGCGCCTTTTGCCCGACCGGCACCCTCGCTGTATAGCCCCCGCCGACGATGAGACACGCCAATTCCTCCCTGCCCCCCTGGACGGGCAAGCCGATCGTCCTTGTCGGATTGATGGGCGCGGGCAAATCGACCGTGGGGCGGCGGCTGTCGCTGCGCCTCGACCTGCCGTTCGTCGATGCCGACAACGAGATCGAGACCGCCGCGGGGATGCCGATCAGCGAGATCTTCGACACCTACGGCGAACCCTATTTCCGCGACGGCGAGCGGCGGGTGATCGCGCGGCTGATCGACGGCACGCCCAAGGTGATCGCCACCGGCGGCGGCGCGTTCGTCAACCAGGAGACTCGCGCGCTGATCCTCGACCAGGCACTGGCGGTGTGGCTCGACGCCGAACCGCATGTGCTGGCCGCGCGCGTCGCCCGGCGCGATCACCGCCCGCTGCTGCGCAACGCCGATCCGCACGCGGTGCTGAGCGACCTCGCCACCAAGCGAAACCCCTTCTACGCGATGGCGCCGATCCGGGTGCCGAGCAACCACGCGCCGCACGACCATACCGTCGCGGCGATCCTGAAAGCCCTGGGACTATGACCGTCGTCCACGTCGACCTTGCCGAGCGCGCCTATGACGTCGTCATCGAGAGCGGGCTGCTGGCGCGGGCGGGCGCGCGGCTGGCGCCGCTGTCGCGCGGCCGGACGATGGCGATCGTCACCGACGAGAACGTCCGCCCGCACCTGACCACGCTCCAGGCGAGCCTGGCCGACGCCGGGGTCGCCAGCGAGGCGATCGTGCTGCCGCCGGGCGAATCGACCAAGAGCTGGGCGCACCTCGAGGCGCTGACCGACCGGCTGCTCGACCTGGGCGTCGAGCGCGGCGACCATGTCATCGCGCTGGGCGGCGGGGTGATCGGCGACCTCGTTGGGTTCGCCTGTTCGGTGGTCAAGCGCGGCTGCGGCTTCGTCCAGATCCCGACCACGCTGCTGGCGCAGGTCGATTCGTCGGTCGGCGGCAAGACCGCGATCAACGCGCGCGCTGGCAAGAACCTGATCGGCGCGTTCCACCAGCCGGCGCTGGTGCTGATCGATCCGCAGGTGCTCGACACGCTGCCGGCGCGCGAACTGCGCGCGGGCTATGCCGAAGTGGTCAAATACGGCCTGATCGACGATCCCGCGTTCTTCGAATGGTGTGAGGCGAATGCCCGCGCGCTGCTCGCCGGCGATCCCGCCGCGCGCGAACACGCGATCAGCCATTCGGTCGCCGCCAAGGCGCGGATCGTCGCCGCCGACGAACGCGAGACGACCGGGCTGCGCGCGCTGCTCAACCTTGGCCACACGTTCGGCCATGCGCTCGAAGCGGAGACGGGATTTTCCAGCCGGCTGCTGCACGGTGAGGGCGTGGCGGCGGGGATGGCGCTGGCCTATCGCTTCTCCGCCGCGCAGGGCATCGCGCCGGAGCAGGACGCCGAACGGGTCGCCGCGCACCTGCGCGCGGTCGGGCTGCCCGACAGCCCCGCCGCCGCCGGGATCGCGGCGGACGGCCAGGTGCTGGTGGCGCACATGCTCCACGACAAGAAGATGGATGCCGGCACGCTGCCGTTCCTGCTCACGCGCGGGATCGGCCGGACCTACCTCGACAAGACGGTGGACCTGGCGGCGGTGGCGGCGTTCCTCGACGCGATGCCGGCCGCCGCCTGAACGAGCGGCCTAGCGGCCAAACAACAGATAAAGAATGATAATCACCGGGATCGGCACTCCCAGCAGCCACAACAGACAACCCTTCCCCATGCACGGTCTCCCTCGTCAAGGCCGCGCCCGCCGCGACCTGAAGACAGGACAACGGCGCCGGCTGGCGAAGGTTGCATGTGGGAAACGATCAGCGAGAATCGGTCCGCGCGCGATCAGCCGCGCGCGGCGCTCCACGCCAGCCACAGCCAGCCGGCGATCAGCAGCACGCCGCCGATCGGGGTGACCGCGCCCAGCCAGCGCGGCGCGCCCACCGCCATCGCGTAGAGCGTGACCGCGAACACCGCGCCGCCGGCGACGAAGCACCAGCCCGGACCCGACGCGCCCGTGCGCAAAGCGACCAGCGCGGCAACGGCATGGATCATCTGATATTGCGCGCCGGTGCGCAGCCACTCCGCCGCCTGCCCGCTCGCGCCGTGCGCGCCGAACGCGCCGGCCGCCACCGCCAGCGCGCCCGACAGCGCCGCGACGATCATCAATCCGTTCATCCGCAATCCTCCCCGATCCCGCCCTTGCGCGGGGTGACGATCATCGTGTCGCGCGCGGCGCGGATGTCCCCCGCCTCATATTGCAGCTTCAGCCGTTCGCGGTCGCGCGCGCGGTACAGCTCCTCGCTGCGCCGGATCTCGTCGCCGTCGACGCCGATCGCGGCCATCGCCTCGCGCGCCATGCGCACCGCCGATTCGAGCAGCTCGCGCACCACCCCCGACGCCGCCGATCCCTTGATCTTGAGCAACTGGCGCCGGTCGAACGCGCGGACGAAGATCGCGGCATTGGGAAACGCTTCATGCACCGCGTCGACCAGATCGCCGTCGACCTTGTCGCCGTCCATGCAGAACAGGATCAGCTCGGCCTCCGCGGCCCCCGCCTGGCGCAGCAGGTCGATGCGGGTACCGTCGCCGTAATAGACGGTCGCGCCGAATTCCCCGGCGATGTCGATCATCTCGATATCGGTGTCGACCAAAGTCACCGCGATGCCCTGTGCCAACAGCATCTGGCCCACCGTCTGCCCGAAGCGGCCATAGCCGACGATGATCGCGTTCGATCCGTCCGCCTTCGGCCCGTCGCGCTCCTCGCTCTTGACCGGCTCCTCGCGCAGCCGGCTGGTCGCCATCATCAGGAACGGCGTGCTCGCCATCGACAGCGTGACGATCGCCGAGAACAGGCTCGCCGCCTCCGGCGCGATCAGCAGCGCGTTCTGCGCCTGCGCGAACAGCACGAAACCGAACTCGCCCCCCTGGCTGAGCAGCAGCCCCAGCGCCAGCGCGCCGCGCCACGTCATACGGAACGCCAGCCCGATCCCCATGATCACCACCATCTTGGTCGCGATCAGCGCCAGCGCCATGCCGAGCACGAACAGCGGCCGCTCGGCGATGGCGCTCAGATCGAGCAACATGCCGACGGTGAGGAAGAACAGCCCGAGCAGGATCGAGCGGAACGGCTCGACATCGGCCTCCAGCTCGTGCCGATAGGGCGAATCGGCCAGCATCATCCCGGCGATAAACGCGCCCAGCGCGGTAGACAGGCCGAGCGCCTCCATCAGCGCCGAACTGGCGATCACGGTGAACAACCCGGCGAAGACGAACATCTCGCGCTCGCCCAGATTGCCGATCAGGCGGAACAGCGGCCGCAACAGGAAGCGGCCCGCCAGCACCAGCCCGACGATCGCCGCCACCGTATAGGCCGCCAGCAGCCACCCCGGCGGCCCGCCGGCATCGGCCGGGTTGCGGCTCATCGCGGCGATGATGGTGATCATCGGCACGATCGACAGGTCCTGGAACAGCAGGATCGAAAAGGCCCGTTCGCCGAACGGGGTGCGCAGGCGGCCGGCCGACTGGAGCATCGGCAGCACCTGCGCGGTCGAGCTGAGCGCGAGCGGCAGTCCGAGCGCCAGCGCCGCTTCGGGCGAGAAGCCGGCGCCGAACCAGATGATCGCGGCGATGGTCACGCCGCACAGCACGACCTGCAACCCGCCGAGCGCAAAGATATCCTGCTTCATCCGCCACAGCCGCGACGGTTTCAGCTCCAGTCCGACCAGGAACAGCAGCAGCGTGATGCCGAGTTCGGAGAACTCCATCTTGGTCTCGGCTCCGCCGACCAGCCCGAGCACCTGCGGCCCGACCACCGCGCCGGCGACGAGATAGCCCAGCGTCGCGCCGAGCCCGAGCCGGCGGAAGATCAGCACGAACACCAGCGCGAAGCCGAACATCGGCACCATGTCGCGCACCAGGCTGGCGGTTTCGTGGGCGGCCTGGGTCATCGTGTCACCGCCTGGCGGGTTGCGTCGGCCACGGCGTCGAAGGCGAGGCGGATCGAGGGATGGCGCGCGCTGTGCGGCAGCGCGGGGGTCAGCAGGTCGAGCCCCGGCCAGCCGTCCGGCGGCGCGGTCCGCTCACCCGCCAGCCACGCCGCCAGCGCATCGCGCGCCGCCACCAGTTCAGCCAGCGACCGCCCGACCGCGTGCGTCGCCATCAGCGAGGCGGAGGCCTGACCCAGCGCGCAGGCGCGCACCGCCATGCCGATCGCCGCGACGCGCCCGGCGTCGTCGACATCGACGTCGACCGCGACCTGGCTGCCGCACACCGGCGACCGCTTCTCCGCCGTCCCCATCGGCGCGGCGAGCCGTTGCTGGAACGGCGCGGTGGCGGCGAGGCGCAGGATGGCGGTGTTGTAGAGCGGCGCGTTCACCGACCCCATGTAAGCGGCAAACGCCGCGCCGCACACCCCCTCGCTGGCGATTCCGCAGGCGCGACGCCGGGGTGGGACCCTAGCGCACGTTGACCGCCGTGCCGGCACTGTCCTCCACGCCGAACACCGGTTCGCCCTTGCGGCGACGGTCGACGAAATCGGCGATGCTGGCGCTGGTCGCGTTGAGCAGCGGGTAGGTGCGCGACGCGGTGATCCATTCGGGCCGCCGGGTCGGCCCGCCGCTGATCGTGTCGATCGCCAGCACCACCAGCAGGAACGCCAGGCTGACGAGGATCAGTCCCTTGAGCGCGCCGAAGCCGAACCCCAGCGCACGATCGACCGGACCGAGGATCGAGCTGCGCGTACGGCCGCCGATCGCGCGCGCCACCATCCGCCCGCCGAACCATGTCACGCCGCCGATGATCGCGAACGCCAGCGTCGCCGCCCCCGCCTCCGTCCCGACCACGCCCGCGAACAGCGCGGACAGCGGCGTGTGGAACAGCTTCAGCGCGAACACGACGAAGATCCACGCCATCAGCGACAGCACCTCGGTGACGAAGCCGCGCATCACCCCCAGGATCGCGGCGCCGCCGACGGCGATGAGCACCAGGATATCGAGTGCGGTCAGGCCCATGGACGTCTCACCCCCAGACGGTTCGCGGCACCAACGCCGGGCGAACGGCGCCTCGACGAACTCGCTATCCGCGCCCCAGCAGATGGTCAACGAAGCGCGTGAGGTTGGCGAAGCTCGCCACCGTCATCGCCGCCCCCTCGCTGCCCTGTTTCGCCGGCACCAGCGCGCGGGCGAAGCCGAGCTTGCCCGCTTCCTTGAGCCGCAGCGCGCCATGCGCCACCGGGCGCACCTCCCCCGACAGCGCGATCTCGCCAAAGGTCACCGCGTCAACCGCGATCGGGCGTTCGCTCAACGCCGACACCAGCGCCGCCGCCACCGCCAGATCGGCGGCCGGATCCTGCACGCGGTAGCCGCCGGCGATATTGAGATAGACCTCCGCCGAGGAGAAGCTGAGCCCGCACCGCGCCTCCAGCACCGCGAGGATCATCGCCAGCCGGCCCGAATCCCAGCCGACCACCGCGCGGCGCGGGGTGGCGCCCGACGCCAGCCGCACCACCAGCGCCTGGATCTCGACCAGCACCGGCCGCGTCCCCTCCAGCGCGGGGAACACCACCGTGCCGCTGACGCCTTCGTCGCGCGTGGTGAGGAACAGGCTCGACGGGTTCGACACCTCCGACAACCCGCCGGTCTCCATCGCGAACACGCCGATCTCATCGGTGCCGCCGAAGCGGTTCTTGGTCGCGCGCAGGATGCGGTACTGGTGGCTGCGCTCGCCCTCGAACGCCAGCACCGTATCGACCATATGCTCGAGCACGCGCGGGCCGGCGATCGCACCGTCCTTGGTGACATGGCCGACCAGCACCAGCGCGGTGCCGCGTTCCTTGGCGAAGCGGATCAGCTCCTGCGCCGACGCGCGCACCTGACTGACGGTGCCGGGTGCGCCCTCGATCAGGTCGCTGTGCATCGTCTGGATCGAATCGATCACCAGCAGCGCGGGGGCGTCGCCGTCGCCCAAGGTGGTGAGAATGTCGCGCACCGACGTCGCCGCCGCGAGCTGGACCGGGGCGTTGCCCAGCCCCAGCCGCCGCGCGCGCAGCCGCACCTGATCCGACGCCTCCTCCCCCGAGACATAGGCGACGCGCCGCCCGGCGAGCGCCAGCCGCGCCGCCGCCTGCAACAGCAGCGTCGACTTGCCGATGCCGGGATCGCCGCCGATCAGCGTCGCGCTGCCCTCGACAAAGCCGCCGCCCAGCGCGCGGTCCAGCTCGGCGATGCCGGTGCCCATCCGGTCGGGCAAGGGAATCGCGGTATCCAGCCCGCTCAACTGGATCGCACGGCCGCCCGATTGCAGATTGTGCCGCGCCTGGAACACCGTCACCACCGCGCCGGCATCCTCCACCAGCGTGTTCCAGTCGCCGCAGTCGACGCATTGCCCGGCCCATTGCGGGGTGACCGACCCGCACGCCTGGCACACGTAGCGTTTCTTC
>NZ_DATMGG010000119.1:0-24973 GCF_035555815.1 Sphingomonas sp. | reverse complement strand
CGGCCTCGCGCGCTTTCAGCGTCGCCATCAGGTCGGCCAGCGCCAGCGGCGTAAACTCGCCGGACAGAAAATCGCGCATTTGCAGCACGGTGGTGTTGCCGCGATTCAACAGTATCTGGAACTCGGCCATATATTCGTCGGGCAGGTTCGGGCCGGGAGGCGGCGCGCCGCGCGTGCCGGGTTTCAGCGCGTTGGGACCGGGCTTGACCACCAGCGTCGACGCCTCGCGCTCCTCGGCGGTGAGCACTGGCTCAGCAGCGGCGACACCGCGCTGGGCGGCGGCGAGCTGATAGGTCGCCTTGGCCTCCGCCAGCAGGACGTTGGCGCGATTGTCGATCAGCGGCGCGAACGCGGCGACCTTCTTCCTGCCCGCCGCCGGATCGGTCCACATCACGTTCGCGGACGCGAGCACCGCCTTTTCGATCTCCGCCTGGTGGCGGATCGCGTTCTGCGCCTCGCGATAGGCGGTGGTCAGGCCGGCCGGCCCGGCATCCGAGATATAGCCGAGGCCCTTGACCTGCGCCTCGCTCATGCGGCCGGTGCCGCGCGCCAGATTCTCGGCGGCGACGCGCGCGGCGAGATCATCCGAACCGGTCGCCAGCGCGACCAGCGCGCCCAGCGAAACCACGCCGGCGCGCTTGTACTGGGTCGGGTCCTGCTTGTCGGGGGTGTCGTCCGACGAGTGGTACCACATGTCCGGCCAGGTGTTGAAGATGATCGAGGGGATGCCGTGCTGCATGTAGGTGACGTGGTCGGACGAGCCGTAATGCTTGTCGACCTTGATGTAGAAGGCGTCCTTTGACCCGTGCGGCGATTCGACCGGTTGGGTCGGCGCATAGCCGGCGAACGCGCGGCGGAAGCGGATCCGCTCGCGCGTGATGTCCGACACATATTCCATCATGCTCTGACCGATGTCGTTCAGGTACGACGGGAAGGTATCGGGCGTGCGGTGCATCAGCCACGACGCGCGGCTGTCGATCAGTCGGATCGCTTCCATGTCGAAGTTGAGCGTGCCGATCATCGCCTTGGTCTTGGCGGGATATTTGTTGAGATAGGCGTTGGTGCCCGAAATCTCCGGCACGAACTGGAAGTTGATCGTGCGGCGCGGCGCGGGGAGCTTCCCCTCCTTGACCAGCTTGATGTAGGCGCGGCCGACCTCGAGCGTCATCGCGCAGCCCGAATTGTCGTCGTTCGCGCCCTGCTTGATCACGCCTTCGTACAGATGGCAGGCGATGCCCACCTCCTGCGTGCTCGACCCGTCGCCGGCGATCTCGGCGTGGACATATTCGTTCTTGCCCGGCACCTGGACGCTCTTGGTCAGCGAGCGGATGCTCAGCTTCTCGCCGCGCAGGATCAGCGATTCGAGATAGCCGCGCACCTCCGGCGTGATCGACCACGCCACCGTGCCCGGCTTGGCGTTGACCGTCGAGGAGACGATGCTGCGCGGATAGTCGATCGCACGCTGCGCCCCCATCGTCGACAGCCCGAGCACGCCGATCGCGCCGCGCTCGATCGCGAGATTGTAGACCTGACCGGTGGTGCCCGACGTCAGCACGAACTTGCCCTTGACGTCCTTGCCGGCGAAATCCTCGGCCCGGCCAAAGCCGACATTGACCAGATCGGCGGAAAGATCGCCGTTGGCGTTGAGCGAGGCGAGGCTGAGCGCGACGTCGTGGATGTCGAACAGCTTCACCTTCTTCGGCGTGGTCAGCCACAGCTCGCCGACGGTCGGCTGCCATGCCTGCGGCACGTCGCCGAACGTCTCGACGATCACGTTGGTGAAGCCATATTCCTTGGCCTTCTCGCTGATGACGCGGCTTTCGCGGTACGGCGCGTCATATTCCGACGGCGGACGCACGCGCTGGTAGGGCACCAGTTCCAGCACATGCTGCATCATCCGGTCGCCCGACACCTCGTTGATGATCGAGGTCATCTGCTCCTGACTGAGGAGCGTGCGGTCCTCACGCTCCTGCGCCACCGCCGATGTGGCGGCGGCAAGCGCGAGAGCGGACAGTCCCATCCGGGCGGCCGGTGTAATCTTCATGGCGATTTCCCCCAACGGCGCCCGATCCGGGCGCCGGCTGTTATGATTGATTGATGATGGCGCCCCGCCGAAGCGGGGCGACCGTCACGGTGCGACCGGCAGGTCGATGTAGGACAGGTTGTCGGCGTCGTGGTGGATGACGTTGTCGGCGACCACGCCCTTGCTCTCGCTCTCGTTCGGCCCGCCGGTGTTGAGGTTGCGTACGAACTTGGGGAAGTTCGACGAGGTGACCTCGACCCGGATGCGGTGGCCCGCACCGAACTGGATGCTGGTCGCGATCGGCGAGGGCTTGATCGTGTAGGTCTTGCCCGCCTCCATCGGCGCCGGCTTGTCGAAGCCGTCGCGATAGCGCGCGCGAAAGATGGTGTCGCCGATGATCCAGGCGGTGCCATCTGGCGCGACGTCGACGATCTTGACCGCGAAATCGGTATCCTTGGCGCTCGACGAGACCTTCAGCACCGCGTCGATGAAGCCGCTGACCTCGATCGGCTTGGTCAGCGGATCGCTGGTGTAGACCAGCACGTCGCCACGCGATTCGACACCGCGCTGATCGAACGCGCCGGGGACGACGATACCGCCGTTGCAGCAATCGCCGCCGCCGACCGTCGGCACCGGATTGGCCGGATCATAGCTGTAGCGGTCACCCGGCTCCTTGCCCGGCGCCACGGTATCGAGGCGGCCGTTGCCCCACAGGCCGTTCGCCTGCCCGCCGCTGCGCAGGTAGAAGCGCATCATCTTGGTCCCGACCGGGGGCCACGACGCGTTGGTCTTCCACTTGTTTTCGCCCATCACATAATATTGGACGCGCGGGGTGGTGCTGGGGAACTTGCCCGTCTCCCCCTTCAGCCAGCGATCGAACCATTTGAAGATGGTGCCGTCGACGTCGAAGCTGGTGTCGCCCATCGGCCGCTCGCCGACCACCGTGTTCGGCCCCATCCGCGCATATTGGCAGTGCGGCATCGGCGCGTTGATCACATACTGGTTGTCGCGCACCGTCGCGGTGCTGCCGGCCGTGCGCGCGTGGTTGAACAGCTCGAGATTCGGCCCGATCGACACGTCGTACCAGGTGTTGAACCACAAGGCCGGCACGCCCCAGCCCATGTCGTCGTGGTAAAGACCGCCCTGGCGCCAGCCCGGATCGGCCGGCGTGCGGTCGATGAACTGTTCGAACGTCGCCGGCGGTTCGCCCATGCTGGTCAGCATCTGATCGACCGGCAGGTGCTTGATCTGCTTGTTCCAGTCGACCTTGGGCTTGGTGGCGTTGAGATCGTTGTAGGCGGCGACCCGCGCCCGCGTCGCCTCATCCAGATCGTGGGGAAGCTCGGCGCGCAGCGGGTTGTCGACGCCGTAGAGCCAGACGAAGAACAGGTTGCGCGGCACGCCGCCGGTGTACCAGTTGCCCTGTTCCTCGAACCGGCCGACCTTGCCGATGCCCGCGCCCGCCGACATCGGCACCATCGCGGCGTGTGCCGGGTGCTTCATGCCCGCCAGCGCCAGCTGCCATTCGGCCGAGGAGGAGCAGCCCAGCGTGCCGACCTTGCCGTTCGACCAGTTCTGCGCCGCGATCCAGCTCAGCGTATCGTAGCCGTCGGTCTGCGGCTTGCCGAGGATCTCGTACTTGCCCTCGGAGAAATAGCGGCCGCGCTCGTTCTGGACGATGAACACATAGCCGCGGCGCACCGCCTCGACGGCGTAGCGCAGCGTCGATCCGCGCAGCTTGTGCTCGTTATAGGGGGTCTTCCACAGGATCGTCGGCAGCGGCCCCTTGGCATCGCGCGGGGTGAAGATGTTGGTCGACAGCCGCACGCCGTCGCGCATCGGCACCATCACCGCCAGCCGCGTCACCGCGCGCTGGGCGACTTCGCGCTCCATCGCCTCCGGACTGTAATTGGACAGATCCTGCGCCATCAGCGGCTGCGTCACCAGCGCAGTCATCAGCGCGGAAATCATCAAACGTCGCGACATGCCATTCCCCCATTTGGCACCGCGTTCGTGACGATACCGTGGCGCGGACGGAACCGAAAGCTTCCTACCGAGTCAAGATCGGGGCCCGAAAAAGATACAATATATGATAAAATAATTCGCCGCCGCGATCAGGTGCGCCGGCCCGATCGGGTTCGGGCGAATCGGACGCCGTTCCGGGGCCATGATCGATACGGCGACCGGAGCGACAGCGCGCGCACGGCCGATCCGCCCAGCGCCTCCGGCGCAGGTAAAACGGGTGAAAGCGCCAGAATCCGTAACCGATTCCATACGATTATTTAAGTTGCCATTTGGCCCGTTCGTGCGGAACCGCTCAACAGAATCAAGTGTTTACGCGTGCAGTTCGGGTTCGGCCAGCACCGACCCGTCGGGGCGGGCAGCTTCCCGCCGAATAGAACAGAAAATGCCGGGAGACTGTGGATGCCAAAGTCGGATTCTTCGCCCAGCCTGACCAACGCGCTCGGTCACCATGCCCCGGGCGCCGGCCGGCCTGACCCCGCCCCTCGCATCGGCGCCGGGGGCGAACTGCATCAGGACGTTCCGGCCGACGCCGATCACGGTGACGGCACGGCGCACCTGACCGACAATTTCGGCCACCGCGTCGCCGACAACCAGAACAGCCTGCGCGCCGGGGAACGCGGCCCGACGCTGCTGGAAGACTTCGTCCTGCGCGAGAAGATTTTCCATTTCGACCACGAACGCATCCCCGAACGGATCGTCCACGCGCGCGGATCGGGCGCGCACGGCGTGTTCGAATGCACCACGGCGATTCCCGAACTGACCAAGGCGTCGCTGTTTCAGAAGGCTGGCAATCGCTGTCCGGTGTTCGCGCGCTTCTCCACCGTCGCCGGCGGCGCGGGATCGGTCGACACGCCGCGCGACGTGCGCGGCTTTGCCGTGAAGCTCTATACCGACACCGGCAACTGGGACCTGGTCGGCAACAATATCCCGGTGTTCTTCATCCAGGATGCGATCAAGTTCCCCGATCTGATCCATAGCGTGAAGATGGAGGCGGATCGCGGATACCCCCAGGCGGCGTCGGCGCACGACACCTTCTGGGACTTCATCAGCCTGATGCCCGAATCGATGCATACCATCATGTGGGCGATGTCCGACCGGGCGATCCCGCGCTCGCTGCGGATGATGGAGGGGTTCGGGGTCCATAGCTTCCGCCTGGTCAACGCGTCCGGCGAGGGCCGTTTCGTCAAGTTCCACTGGAAGCCGGTGCTGGGCATCGCGTCGACGTGCTGGGACGAGGCGGTCAAGATCGCCGGCGCCGACCCCGATTTCCACCGCCGCGACCTGTTCGAGGCGATCGCGGCGGGCGACCATCCGCAATGGGATCTGGGGATACAGGTGTTCGACGAGGACTGGGCGGCGGCGCAGCCCTATGACGTGCTCGACGCGACCAAGCTGGTGCCCGAGGAGGATATCCCGGTCACGATCATCGGCCGCATGACGCTGAACCGCAACGTCGACAATTTCTTTGCGGAGACCGAACAGGCCGCGTTCCTGCCGACCAACATCATCCCCGGCATCGATTTCACCAACGATCCGTTGCTGCAGGGGCGGCTGTTCTCCTATCTCGACACGCAGAAATCGCGGCTGGGGACGACCAATTTCCACCAGATCCCGATCAATGCGCCGAAATGCCCGTTCCACAATTTCCAGCGCGACGGGATGATGCAGACGCTGGTGCCGACCGGTCGCGCCAACTACGAGCCCAACAGCCTGGCCGAGGCGGGCGAGAGCGGCGGCCCGCGCGCCTGCCCCGAAACCGGCTTCACCACCTTTACGGCGAACGACGAGCGAAACGATCCTACGGAAAAGCTGCGCGTCCGCGCGGAGCTGTTCGCCGACCATTACAGCCAGCCGCGGCTGTTCTATCGTTCGCAGACCGACAATGAGCAGGCGCATATCGCCTCCGCGCTGGTGTTCGAATTGTCGAAGGTGCAACTCGACCACGTCCGCGCCCGCGTCGTTTCGCGGCTGCGCAACGTCGACGAGGATCTGGCCCGCCGGGTCGCCGCCGGGCTGGCGATCGACCTGCCGGAAAAGGCCAAGGCGGCGCGGGCGCCGATCGACATGACGCCGTCCGACGCGCTGTCGATCCAGAAGCAGGCGCAGCCGACGCTCAAGGGCCGCAAGGTCGCGATCCTGTTCGCAGAAGGATCGGACAAGGCGGCGATCGACACGCTGAAGGGAGAGATCGAAAAGGGCGGCGGCAGCGTGTTCCTCGTCGCGCCAAAGGTCGGCGGCATCAAGGTCAAGGGCGGCACGCTCAAGGCCGACGGACAGCTAGCCGGATCGCCTTCGGTGCTGTTCGACGCGGTGGCATCGATCCTGATGCCCGATCAGGCGGCGAAGCTGGCCGGCGACGGGGCGGCGGTGCAATGGTTCATGGACGCGTTCGGCCATTGCAAGACCATCGCGCACTGCCAGGGAACGCAGGTGCTGCTCGACAAGGCCAACGTCACGCCCGACGACGGGGTCGTGCCGGTCGAGGACTTCATGAAGGCCGGGGTGAAACGCCACTGGGCGCGCGAGCCCAAGGTCCGCGATCTCGCCTGAACAGGAGAAAAGCATGGCAACACGGACTGCCGGAGCGCGTGCTCCGAAGCGCAAAGCCCCCGCCGCCGCCAAGGCCGACGCGATCGCCAAGGCCAAGGCGGTCGCCCCCGATGTCGCCGCGCGCATCGGCAGCACGCCCAGGACGCCGTTTCGCGGCAACCCGGACCTGTTCGGGCGACTGGTCGAGGATCACGATCGCCACCGCGCGCTGCTGGCGATGATCGGTGAGACCACCGGCAAGTCCCCCGACCGCAAGACGCTGTTCGTCGAGCTGACCAGGGAGCTCAAGGCCCACGCCGCCGCCGAGGAACAGGCGCTGTGGTCGACCGTGCTGCGCGATCCCGACACCACCGACGT
The DNA here is from genome assembly GCF_035555815.1 of Sphingomonas sp. Taxonomy (GTDB): domain Bacteria; phylum Pseudomonadota; class Alphaproteobacteria; order Sphingomonadales; family Sphingomonadaceae; genus Sphingomonas. Next base: position 18,018 of record NZ_DATMGG010000119.1, on the reverse strand, counting down.
CGCCCGCCATGCCGTCGCCGAACACAAGGAGATCGACGACATGCTCGGCGACCTCGCGGCGCGCGACATGGCCTCGCCCGGCTGGCTGCGGCGGTTCGCCGGGTTGAAGGACGAATATCTCCACCACATCGGCGAGGAGGAGCAGGAGCAGTTCATCGCCGCCGAAAAGCATCTGAGCGCCGCCGATATCCGCGAGATGCGGCGCGTGTTCGAACGCCGCAAGAAGGAAGAGAAAGCGGCCGCCGAAGTCGAGAAGAAGCTCGAGCGGAAAGACTGAGTTGCGGATCGCCCCCCAGAACGGAACGCGCATGTTCACCCAACTCGATCCGCCGATTCCGCTCCATGTGATCGGCAAGGGGGACGGCTATGCCATCGCCGTCATCGATTACAGCCAGGAACATGATCTGGTCTGGGTCACCGCGCTCGACGACGGGGGCGAGATCTGGTGCGCGCCCAATCCGATCGTCCGGCTGAGGAAGAACTGGACGATCGGGCGAACACCGCGAGCCGCAGCCGACCCGACGGAGCCGCGCGGCGCCTCCGCGGCGGTCGACACCGATTCGCGCTGATCAGGCGGCGGCGCCCGTCACCGCCCCCGCGGCCCCGCCGCCCGCCCCCCCCGGCCTCCTTCGCCTGATCGCGCCGTTCCCGGCGCCGGCGCGCGCGAACCGCGCCACACAAACGCGGGAGGGGGTTGACCCCGGCGCCGCGAGGCGTAAAGGCGCCGTTGCTGCGATCAATTCTCATTAGCCTTCAAATGCGGCGGCCGAGGGCGTGCATGTCCGCCTCTCCGACGATGAAAAGCTAATGCGACTTAGAACTATCACGGCGGCCGGCAAACATCGCTGGCCGCCGGGGCGAACAAAGGGGTTTTGAATGTCTGTAACCGTCGCGCGTTCGGGCGCATCGTTTCTCGCTCTGTCCTGCGTCGGCTTCATCGCCACCGCGCCGGCGCTGGCCGCCGATCGTGACGAGCCGGTCGCCGGCCGCGATGACGCCCGCGCGCAGGATCGCACCGCCGACGACAACGGCGCGCAGTATCGCGACGACATCCTGGTCACCGGCCAGCTCGAGAACAGCGAGCTTCAGGGGCCGAAGGCGATCGCGCGGGTGGTCAACACGCCGCGTTCGGTGGTGGTCCTGCCCAAGGACGTGATCGAACAGTCCGGATCGACCACGCTCGCCGACGCGCTGCGCACGGTGCCCGGCATCACCTTTGGCGCGGCCGAGGGCGGCAATCCGGTCGGCGACCGCCCGTTCATCCGCGGCTTCGACAGCCAAGGATCGACCTTCGTCGACGGCGTGCGCGACGGCGCGGCGCAATCGCGCGACACCTTCGCCATCGAGCAGGTCCAGGTGGTGCGCGGTTCCGATTCGACGCTGGGCGGGCGTGGCAGCGCCGGCGGATCGATCAACATCGTCACCAAGACGCCGCAGGCGACCGACTTCATCCGCGCGACCGGCAGCTATGGCACCGCCGACTACAAGCACGCCGCGATCGACGTGAACCGCTATCTGGGCGAAGGCGTCGGCGTGCGCATCGCCGCGATGTGGCACGACCAAGACGTCGCCGGCCGCGATGACATCTGGTCGCGGCGCTGGGGCGTCGCGCCGTCGGTCACCATCGGCCTGGGCGGCGACACCCGCCTGACCGCCGCCTATTATTATCTCGAGAGCCACGAACTGCCCGATGCGGGCATCCCCTATCTCTATACCGCTGGCAACATGCCCGGCACCGGCGAGATCTATGTCGAGCCGGCGATCGGGACGATCACCACGATCGGCGGCGTCACCGGCACGGTCGACCGCAACACCTATTACGGGCTGAAGAGCCGCGACTTCCGCGATGCCTTCACACATCAGGCCAGCCTGCGCGCGGAACATGATTTCGGCACGCTGACGCTGCGCAACAGCTCGCGGTACAGCTATAACGAGCAGAACTACATCTACACCCAGCCGGACGACCAGCAGGGCAACGTCTATGGCACCAACGCCTCCGCCCCCGCCACCGCCGGCGGACTGGTCTGGCGGCGCGGCAACACCCGCTATGGCTATTCGGAAACACTGGCCAACCAGACCGACCTGTTCGGCACATTCAACACCGGGGCGATCAAGCACAGCATCGCCGCCGGCGTCGAGCTGAGCTGGGAAAAGGCGCGTCGCGGCACGTTCGTGTCCGCCAGCGGATCGTCGATCAGTCCGCGCTGCACCCCGGCGGCGATCGCACGCTATTATTGCACCAGCCTGTTCAATCCCGACGCAAACGATCCGTGGGCCAACTATGCCAGCGACACGTCGAGCGTCGTCACACCGATCGTCAAGAGCGGCGGCATCACCGAATCCCAGAACGAAGCGCGCACCGTGTCGGTCTATGGCTTCGATTCGATCACGCTGATCCCGCAGCTGATCCTCAACCTGGGCGTGCGCTACGACGACTTCACGTCGAAGGTGACGCCGGGCCAAGCGGCGACCGCGACCAGCACCGTCTCGCTCAAGCGCAACGACAAGCTGTTCAACTGGCAGGCGGGCCTGGTGTTCAAGCCGACCGCCAACAGCTCGCTCTACGCCAGCTACGCCACCGCCGCGACCCCGCCGAACAGCCTGCTCGGCGAGGGCCAGGAATCGAACGCGCTGCCGACGACGACGACGGCGGCCAACCTGGCGCTGCTCGACAGCCTCAAGGTCGAGAAGACCAAGAGCTATGAGGTCGGCGCCAAGGCCAACATCTTCAACGAACAGCTCGCGCTAACGCTGGCCGCGTTCCAGACCGAGACCAAGAACGCCCGCGTCACCGGCGCCGACAACACGGTCGAATTCATCGGCGAACGCCGGATTCGCGGCATCGAGTTCAGCTTCAACGGCAACGTCACCAAATGGCTGACGGTGTTCGGCGGCTACACCCATCTCGATCCGAAGATCGTCGACGGCGGCTATAGCGCGCTGACCGCCGCGGCGGTCAGCGTCGGCGGTGTCGTGGTGCAGCCCGCCAAGACGGTGCTGGTCCCGTCGGTCAACAACGGCCGCCAGGCGCCGCAGACCGCCCGCGACAGCTTTACCCTGTGGGCCAACCTCACCCCGCTGAAGGGCCTGAGCCTGGGCGGCGGCGCCTTCTACACCAGCCGCGTGTTCGGCGGCTATTCGGACAATCGCAGCGCCACCCAGACCGCCGCCGGCGTCGTCACCGTCAACCCGGCGACCAGGACCCGCATCCTGACCGTGCCAGACTATTGGCGCTTCGACGCGCGCGTCGGCTACACGATCAACGAGCATGTCGACGTCAGCGTCAACGTGCAGAACCTGACCGACAAGGTCTATTTCCCGCAGGCCTATACCGCGCACTATGCCTCGATTGCGCCGGGCCGGTCGGCGTTCGCGACGCTGGGGGTCAAGTTCTGACCGTCGACCTGTCCGCGCTCACGCCCGACGACGTCGCCGCCCGCCTGTCCGGTTCGCCGGAGGAGCGGGCGGCGCTGATTCGCGCGGGCGCGGAACAGGGCGTCGCCGAGGCGCAGGCGGTGTGGGGACAGATGCGGCTCGACGCCGGCGAACCACGCGACGCCTTCGCCTGGTTCAACAAGGCCGCCGCGCAGGGCCATGTGCTGGCGCTCAACATGGTCGGGCGCTGCTATGATCTTGGCTGGGGCGTCGCGATCGACAAGGCGCGCGCCGCCGAATGCTTCCGCATCGCCGCCGAGCGCGGGCTGGACTGGGGGATGTACAATTACGCCACCGCGCTGACGCTGGGGGATGGCGTGGCGGAGGACAAGGCGGCGGCGCTCGCCTGGTTCGAGAAAGCGGCGGCATCGGGCAATGCCAAGGCGATCAATTACATCGGCAGCTTTCACGAGGACGGCTGGGTGGTCGCGCGCGATCTGGCCCGTGCCGCCGACTATTACGCGCGCGCCGCCGAGGGCGGCGATTTCCGCGGCCAGTTCAACCACGCGCGGATGTTGATCGCGGCGGGCGACATCGACGCCGCGCGCCGCTGGCTGCGCCGCTGCGCCGAGACCGCGACGCCGGCTTTTCTGGCAAAGGCGCGGGCGTGGTTGGAAACGTCGCCCCACCCTTCGCTGGCGCGGGATTGCACGCCGGAGCGGTAGCGCGGGAGACCGGCAGCCGCAGCCGCATTCGTCATCGCGAACCGGGGGAAGCCCGCGCGGTGCGCGGAACCGCCCGATCGCCGTGGGGCTTCGCCGATCGCAGCGACGAAGCCCCGTAACGTCATCCAGCCCTAATTCTTCGCCCAGTCGAACGTTCGGGGGGTCAGGGCGAAGTTGAAACCGGAATCGGACGACTTGCCGAGAAAATCCTCCCGCCCGAGCATGATCCGCAGCGCCTCCGGCTTGTCAGCCAGCCAGTCCTCGCCGAGATAGTCGTAGTTCTCGACCGGGCGGAGCGCGAGCCGACCAAAGGTGATGTGCAACACCACGCGCTCGCCCTCAAGCGCGCGCGGGTAGTTGCCGTGCCATACCGACCCGTCCCAACAGGCAAGCGAGTTCGCGTCGGCCTCGATCGCCACCGCGCCCTCCATCGCATCGCGCTCGGCATTGGTAGGGTGGCGGCGCTTGCGGTGGCTGCCCGGAATAATGCTGGTGGCGCCGCCTTCGCGGGTGAACGGGTCCATCACCCAACACATGGTGAAAATCTGGTTGTGTTCGGGAAACGGCGCCGGCAACCAGTTCTGATCGGCATGGAGCGGCAGCGCGGGCGTGCCCTTCGGACGCACCGACGCCAGCAACTGCATCAGGATCGCGCCCTGCCCACACATCACCTCGACCAGCGCGCGAAGCTTGGGATTGGTGACCACCTCGACGAAGATCGGGTCGCGGTCGAGCAGCATCCCCGCGGCGCCGCCGGTCCACGCCGGGCCGTCGCCGTCCTCCTTGAGCCGTAGGATCGTTTCGCGCAGCCGCGCGGTGAACTCCGGTGTCGCCACGTCCTTGACGACGGTGAAGCCGTTGGCCTCGATGTCGCGTACATTGTCCTTCAAGCCGAGACCGTCGACTCGCGTCTCCAGTTCGCGCCGCAGCACAAACATCGGGTTCGTGTGTTCGCGCACCTCGGCGCGCGTGATCGTACGCAATTCGCTCATCCGACAAGCTCCTGTCTGGTTTCAACATCCTCGATTTCGCCCAGCACTTCGGCGGTATGCTCCCCCAGCGTCGGGGGCACCTTCCTCAACTCGGGTCGCGCGCCGTCGAGCCGATAGGGCGGGACGGCCTGGACGTAGCGGCCGAGGTAGCGGCGTTCGGCGTGCCGCCAGAAGCCGCGCGCCTGCAATTGGGGATCGTCGAGCAGGTCGCGGCCGCGATGGAGCGGCGTCGCGGCGACACCGGCGCGCTGCAACAGCCCAGCGGCTTCCGCGCGCCCTCGCCGTGCGCTCCACGCCGATATCGCCGCGTCGATCCGCGCAGCCGCGGCGTTGCGGCCGGCGACCGTATCGAGATCGCCGGCGGTAGCCAGATCGTCGCGCCCGATGACGCCGCACAACGCGCGCCATTCCGCGACATTGGCGACGGCGATCGCGATCCATTCGTCGTCACCGGCGGCGGCGAACGCTCCGCACGGCGCATGGGTCAGACGGCGCGAGCCGAGGCGCGGCACGGGCCCGGCGTTGACCTGCGCCGCGACGAACGCATCGGCGCCGACCTGGAACAGGCTTTCCACCTGCGACAGATCGATCGCGACTCCGCCGCTGCGCGCCTGGCCGGACAGCGCCGCCATAGCGGCAACCGCGCCGAACAGCCCGGCGATCGGATCACCCCAAGCGACGTGCTGCATCGTCGGCGGCCAGTCCGCGCGCCCGTTGGCGAACGGTAGGCCCGAGGCCTGCTCGACGGTAGACCCATAGCCGCGGATGCCGCTGAGCGGCCCGCGCCCGCCAAAGGCGCTCATCGCGATGCTGATGATGCCGGGGCGCAGCCGGTGCAGTTCGGCGGTGTCGAGGCCAAGCTTGTCGAGCGTTCCCGCGGCATAATTATCGATGACGATATCGGCCCGGCGGATCAGCGCGCGCGCGCGCTCCAGATCCTGCGGATCGCGCAGGTCGAGCGCGATGCCACGCTTGTTGCGGTTGACCGCCATGAACGGCATCTTGATCTCGTGCGACGGCGGATCGCTGGCGACGCTCTTTTCCCAGCCGCGCCACCAGTCGGGATAGGCGTCGGATTCGATCTTGATGATGTCCGCGCCCAGATCGGCCAGATGGCGGGTGGCGAGCGGCCCGGCCCATCCCATGGTGAAATCGACGACCCGTACCCCGGCGAGAGGGCCGGCGGGCGTCGCCGGAAGGGCGGCGAGCGGCGGACCCGATCCGCTCACCGGCTTCACCCGGAAAGGCAGGCCCGGCGCCGACAGTCCCGGCTCGACCGCGACGAAGCTCGCGCGCCCGCGCCACATTGGATCGTCGAGCAACGCGGCATGATCGAGCACCGGCGACAGCGGGATGCGCCGCTCTATCCCCAGCGTTACCCAGTCCGACGTCGTGCGCGTCGCCAGAGGACCATGCAGCGCGGCGTCGATCTCATCGGCGTGCTTCAGCCGCTCCAGCGTGGTCGCGAAGCGCGGATCGGCGGCCAGGTCTGGGCGGTCGATCGCGTCACATAGCGCGGCCCATTGCCCGGGAGTGAGCGTGGTGACGCCGATCCAGCCGTCGGCGCTGCGATAGACCGCGCACGGATAGCTGGGGACGAAGCGGTTGACGCCTAGCCGGGTGCTGTCGCTGCCGCGCCCGGCCGGGTCGATCGCCGATACCTCTGCAACGCACAGGGCGCTTTCGTGCTCGGTGACCTCGATCCGCCGGGTGGTATAGCCGCGCGCGCGGCCGAACAGCGCGGCGGCGATCGCGATGAACGCGGTCGCGCCGGTCATGATGTCGGTCTGGTGCCCTTGCGGCAACTGTGGCGCGCCGCCCGCCTCGCCAAAGCTGTGGCAGGTCCCGGACATCGCCTGGACCAGCGGCGCCGGCGCCTTCCATCCGGCGTAGGGGCCATCGTGGCCGAACGCGGTGATATCAACGATCAGCGGCGCATCGTCGGCAGTCGCGCCGTCTGGCGCCGCGCCGATGATGGCACAGGACGGGCCGGCGAGCCGATCGGCCGCCGCTCGCGCATCGGCGGCGCTGATCAATCGCTTGCCCTGGTCGAGCCAGCGGCCAAATGCTTCCCCGGCGGCACCGCCATAGCCGATCGCGGCATCCGCGCCGGGGCCCGGCGCAGGCTGGACCACATCCGCCCCGAAAGCAGCGAACAGGCGGCCACAATAGCGCGCCGCCACGCTCGCGCCCGGATCGGGGATGACAAGCGTCACGCCGCCCAATGGCAGATAGGGTTGCGTGGCCGGTGTCGCCAAAGATGTGCTCGCCATGGCTCTCCTCATCCTGGTCATCTCGCGTCGTGCAGGTGCGCGACTTTGAAGGCGCTTTGCCACTCGGTACGGCCTTGGTAACCTATTACCAGAATAGTCGGGGAGGATGGCGATGGCAACCACAATAGTTTCGCCCGATGGCGGACAGACGCTCGACCAGCGCATCGCGGCGCAGGGTCTGGAGGAGAATGTCCGCGACCTGCGCGCGCGTGGACTCACCGTGCTGCACGATCCGCAGGCCGCCGCGCTGGCCGACGCGGTGCGCGATGCGATCGTCCGCCTCGTACCGGCCAGGCCGGACGAAAAGGCGCCGACGCGCTTCACCTACATGCGGATCAGGATGCATCCGATCGAGAATTCGCGGACAAAAGCTCCGAGTGTTCGCATCTGCTGGGCCGGAGCAGGTTCCTGGGGCGCAAGCAGGGTTTCAAGCAGTACGATCGCGAGGTGCTGTCGAAGACCTAGCCAGCCCACGGCACCCGATCGCAATAGCGTGCGGGCCGCGCGGCGCTATGCCGTCACGTCTGCCGCTTGGGCGGCGCGGGCCGCTTCGGCCGCACGGACCCGCTCGACCTCCTCCAGCGCCTGCGTGGCGCGCTGAAAATCGATCACACGGGCGCGAATCTGCGGCACCCATGGATCGGCGACCGCCCCCGCCAGCGCGATCGCAAAACCATAGCAGATGCGGTTGCCGGCAAGCATGATGTCGAAATTGCTCAGCGACCAGTCGCGCAGATTGGCGGCAAAGATGTCGGTCAGTGTCCCGGCCAGCGCGGCCGGGCCGATCTCCGGCCGGATGTGCCCTTCCTCGATCCCGCGCCGGCAGATGTTGGTGTAGAGCGGCAGCACCTCACGCGCCGGTTCGATCCCGTCGGCACCCGAATAGCCCTGCGTGGCGCGAAACAGCGCCCGGTAGAATGATTGCTCGTGGGTGTAGAACTCGACCCCGGCCATCGCCTGGTCGAACATGATCTCCAGAATGTTCTTCGCCTTGAACTCGCGCGCGATCACCCGAAAAGTCGCCTGGTCGCGCCGCAGGATCGCGGTGATGATCCCCGATTTGGAGCCGAACATCTCATAGGGCGTGCGCAGGCTCACCTGCGCACGCGCCGCCAATTGGCGCATCGGCAGGTCAAAGGTGCCGGTCTCGCGGATGATCTGGCGCGCGGCGTCGATCAGCTTGATGGTTCGTGGATCTTCGAAATCAGGCATGAATGCGTTCTGGCCTTCCCCTCGCCCACGATCTAAGGCGTTCGTTACTTTTGCCCAAGTGCGACGACGCGGCAAGATGATAGCAGGGCATTGACGCACGCGGGCCAATGCGCCACCTTTGGTAACATATTACCGACGCTCGCGCAAAGCGGGTGCGCCGCCAAGGAGACCGTGTTGGCACAGGCCGCGATGACCGCCGTCAGCGACGACGATCCCCTGCGCGCGGGGGGCGCCGGAGCCGCGCCGATCGGGCTGGCCCGTTCGTTGTCGTTCCGCTTGAAGCTGGGATATGGGCTGGGCGAAATGGCGGAGGGGGTGAAGACCGCCGCGCTCGAAACCTTCCTGTTCTTCTACTATGTCCAGGTGATCGGCCTGTCGGGGTCACTGGTCGGGCTGGCGCTGTTGATCGCGCTGCTGTTCGACGGGCTGGTCGATCCGCTGATCGGGCATTTTTCGGATAATCTGCGCTCCCGGATCGGGCGGCGCCATCCCTTCCTCTACCTCGCGCCGCTGCCGCTGGGCATCGCGCTCTGGCTGTTGTTCAGCCCCCCGGCGGCGCTTGGCCAATGGGGACTGTTCGGCTGGCTGCTCGGCTTCACCGCGTTCAGCCGGCTGATGCAGTCCTTCTATTTCGTGCCGCACATGGCGCTGGGCGCCGAACTCAGCACCGATTTCCGAGAGCGCATCTCGGTCAGCAGCTATCGCAACATCTTCGCCTTTATCGGGCGGCTGCTGGTGTTGTGGCTGGCGTTCAGCATCTTCTTCCGGCCAGTGCCGGGCTTTCCGCAAGGGCAGCTCAACGGCGCCGGCTATCCGCCGTTCGCCGTGGCCTGCGCGGTGGTCGCATTCGTCGCGATCCTGGTATCCGCCGCGACGACGCAGCGGCGCGCGGTCGAGGTCTATCACGCGGTAGCGGCGCGGGCCGAGCCCGAACCCGCAAGCCTGCTGGGGAACCTCGTCAAGGCGTTCAAGCTCAGATCCTTCACCATCTATTTCGTCGCGATCCTGATCTCCTACGTGCTGGGCGGGGTGCAGGCGGCGCTGGGGGTGCACGTCAACACCTTCTACTGGAAGCTGTCGGCGGCGGGAGTGCAATCGGTGTTCTTCGGCACCGCGTTCGGCTTCATGGCCGGGTCGCTGCTCGCCCGCGCGCTGGCCGACCGGCTCGACAAGAAGATCGGCTACATCAGTTCGGTGGTGGTCTCGGTGGCGATCAACGTCGCCCCGATCACGCTTGCCCAGCTCGGCCTGTTCCCGACCGGCGGCGCGGTATTGACGCCGCTGCTCACCACCTTCGCCTTTCTCGCCGGATTCGCGGGCGGACCGGCGATGGTGATCGCCGGCGCGATGCTGGCCGACGTCGCCGATGCCTACGAATTGCGCTATCGCGGGCGCTGCGAGGGGTTCCTGTTCGGCGCGAGCGCCTTCACTCGAAAGGCGTCGCTCGGCCTCGGCGGGGCGCTGGCCGGCGTGGCGCTCGACCTCATCCATTTCCCGCGCGGAGTCGACGCCGCGCACGTGCCGCGCGACGCTGCGGTGCATCTGGCGCTGCTGTACGGCCCCGCGCTGTTCGTCTTCACCACCATCTCGATGAGCATCATGATGATGTACGACCTGACCCGCGCCAAGCACGCGGATATCCTGGAACAACTGGAGAAACGTCGTTGAGCCAACCCCTGCAATTCGCCAGTCCCGCATGGGTCGATCGCATCAAGGCGGTGCTCACCGCGCTGGTCGCCGAACATCGCGACAGCCTGGCCGATGCCGATTTCACCTTGTCCGAGACCTTCACCGCGGTGCCGCCGGACGATGCCACCGCGCATTGGGCCGCACGCATCCATGCCGGCACGGTCACCTTCCTCGACTGCCCGAACGACGCAGACTTTACGCTGGTGTGCGACTATGCCGCCGCCCTGCCCGGCGCGCGCCTGATCTACGCTGGTGCAAGTGAGGCCGATCTGCACGCCGCCAACGTCCACCGCGACGCGATGATCGTGGCCGGCCGCATGACCCGCAGCGGCGGCCTGGGACAGGCGAGCAAGCCGGTCCTGCGCGTGCTGCGCGACCTCCACGATACGCTGGCACGCGAAACCGCATGATCCGGCGCCTGCTGATCGCCAATCGCGGCGAGATCGCCATCCGGGTCATGCGCAGCGCCGCGCTGATGGGCATTTCCACCGTCGCGGTCCATCCCGCCGACGATGCCGGATCGCTCCATGCCGCGCGCGCCGATCAGGCGACCGAGATTCCGGGCGTGGGCGGGGCCGCCTATCTGGATATCCCTGCGCTGATCGCGGCGGCGCGGCACAGTGGCTGCGACGCGGTCCACCCCGGTTATGGCTTCCTGAGCGAATCGGCGGCGTTCGCGACGGCGTGTGCCGAGGCGGGCCTGATATTCGTCGGTCCCTCGCCCGAGACACTGGCGCGCCTGGGCGACAAGACAGCCGGGCGCATGGCCGCACAGGCTAGCGGCATCCCGGTGCTCGCCGGCAGCGACGGCGCTGTGACGGTCGAGCAGGCGCTCGCCGCGTTCGACCGATTGCCTCCTGGCGGGCAATTGATGGTCAAGGCCCTGGCCGGCGGCGGCGGGCGCGGGATGCGCCCGGTCGGCGACCGCGCCGCGCTGGCCGACACGATCGCGCGCTGCGCGTCGGAGGCGCAGGCCAGCTTTGGCTCGGGCGACATCTATGTCGAGCAGTTCCTGCCCGATGCCCGCCATATCGAGGTCCAGATCGTCGCCGACGGCGCCGGCGGCGTCACGCATCTGTGGGAGCGAGAATGCTCGCTCCAGCGACAGCGGCAGAAGGTCATCGAGATCGCGCCCGCCCCCTTCCTGCCGCCCGCCACCCGCGACCGGCTGCTGGAGGCGGCGGTGACCCTGGGCCGCGCCACCGCCTATCGCGGCGTCGGCACGATCGAGTTCCTGGTCGATCGCGACGGCACCGATTTCTATTTCATCGAGGCGAACGCCCGGCTGCAGGTCGAGCATACCGTGACCGAGGCGGTGACCGGGCTCGATCTGGTCGCGCTGCAACTGGCGATCGCCGACGGCGCGCCGCTCGACGAGTGTGGGCTGGGCGCGATCCCTGCGCCGCGCGGGCTGGCGATCCAGGCGCGCGTCAACACCGAGCAGATGGGCGAGGACGGCACGCCGCGCGCGGCGACCGGCACGATCACCCGCTATGAACCTCCCGCCGGCCCCGGCGTCCGCGTCGATGGCTATGGCCGCAGCGGCTATACCGTCAGTCCGCGCTTCGATTCGCTGCTGGCGAAGGTGATCGTCCACCTGCCCTCCGGTGACTGGGCGACCGCGCTCAGGGCGACCGATCGCGCGCTCGCCGAATTCGCGATCGACGGGGTGGCGACCAACATCGGCTTCCTGCGCGCGGTGCTGGCCGACGATCAGGTCGTCGCCGGGGAGTTGCGGACGACGCTGGTCGGAGAGCATATCGACGCGCTGCGCGCCGCCGCGCATGTGCTGGAGCCGGTCCACCTCGCCTCCGCTCCAACAGCCGAACAAGCGGGCCAGACCGTGGTGCCACCAGGTCACGTCGCGCTCACCGCGCCGCTCTCGGGCGTGCTGACGTCGGCGCAGGTATCGCCCGGCGACGTCGTGCGCGCCGGCCAGACGATTGCCATCGTCGAGGCGATGAAGCTCGAACACGTCGTCACCGCGGACGTCGGCGGGACGATCGCCGCGATCCTGCCCGCGATCGGCACGGTGCTGGCGGAGGGCGCGGCGATCGCGCTCATCGTCCCCGACGACGCGGCCGGAGAAGTGCTGGCCGAGGCGACGCTGCCCGATCCCGATCACATTCGCCCCGACCTGGCCCAGTTCCTCGAACGACGCGCGCTGACTCTTGACGCCGCGCGGCCCGACGCGGTCGCGAAGCGGCACAAGTTCGGCTATCGCACCGCGCGCGAGAATATCGCCGACCTGGCCGACGACGGCAGCTTCGTCGAATATGGATCGCTGGTGATCGCCGGGCAGCGACTGCGGCGGTCAGTGGATGAACTGATCGTCACCACCCCCGCCGACGGCATGGTCACCGGCATCGGCTGCATCAACCGCGCGCAATTCGGGGCAGAGGCCTCGCGCTGCATCATCATGTCCTACGACTATACCGTGTTCGCCGGCACGCAGGGCATGAAGAACCACGAAAAGACCGACCGGATGTACGAGTTGGCCGAGCAATGGCGGCTGCCCGTGATCCTGTTCGCGGAAAGCGGCGGCGGGCGGCCCGGCGACACCGATCGGCCGGCCGGCGGCGGCGTGTTCAACACCCGCGCATTCGGTCTTCAGGGCAAGATCAGCGGGCTGGTGCCGCAGATCGGCATCGCCAACGGCCGCTGCTTTGCCGGCGCGGCGGTGCTGCTCGGCTGTTGCGACGTGGTGATCGCGACCGAGGGATCGACGCTGGGCGTCGGCGGCCCGGCGATGATCGAGGGCGGTGGCCTGGGCATCTACACGCCGGAGGAGGTCGGCCCGATCGCGGTGCAATCCGCCAACGGCGTCGTCGATATCGTGGCGAAGGACGAGGCCGACGCGGTGCGCTTCGCCAAACGCTATCTGTCCTATTTCCAGGGGCGGATCGACGACTGGACGTGCGCCGACCAGCGGCTGCTGCGCCATATGGTGCCGGAGAACCGCTTGCGCGCCTATGACGTGCGCAAGGTGATCGAGACGCTGTGCGACACCGGATCGGTGCTCGAACTGCGCCAGCAGTTCGGCCGCGCCGCGATCACCGCGCTCGCCCGGATCGAGGGTCGACCGGTTGGCGTGATCGCCAATAATTCCGCGCATCTGGGCGGCGCGGTGGACAGCGACGCGGCGGACAAATGCTCGCGCTTCATGCAATTGTGCGACGCCTATGACGTGCCGATCGTCGTGCTGGCGGATACGCCGGGCAACATGGTCGGGCCGGACGCCGAAAAGACCGGGCTGATCCGCCATTGCTGCCGCATGTTCGTGACCGGCCCCAATCTGACCGTGCCGGTGTTCTCGATCGTGCTGCGCAAGGCCTATGGGCTGGGGGTGATGGCGATGGTCGGCGGGCACAGCCAGGCGTCTTTCTTCACCCTGTCCTGGCCGACCGGCGAGTTCGGCGGCATGGGGCTGGAGGGCGCGATCAAGCTCGGCTACCGCAAGGAGATGGAGGCGATCACCGATCCGGTCGAGCGCGATGCCTGGTACAAGCGGCGCGTCGCCGAACTCTATGAGAACGGCAAGGCACTGAGCGTGGCGATGGGGTTCGATTTCGACGACGTGATCGATCCGGCGGACACCCGCGCACGGATCGTCGCCGGGCTGGAAAGCACGCCACTGCCGCCGCGCAGCGGCAAGAAGCGCCCGTTCATCGATACCTGGTGAGTAAAGGGGGGCCGGGAGCGATCGCCCACGCGGCGCTCCCGGTATCGATCAATAGCCCTGCGGCCCGTGGACCAGCCGATAGGTGTTCATCAGCAGGTCGAAGTCGGTCGATCCGTTCCGTTCGGTGGTCGAGTGGAAGAACAGGTCGCGCCCCAGCAGGCCGCGCAGTTGCGGGTCCTTGTCGGCCAGCCATGCGTCGTCGAGGTGGCTGTAGTCGTCGATCGGCTGCATCCCGATGCGGGTATAGGTCATGTGCAGCACCACCCGTTCGCCGTCGGTCTGGCGCGGGTAGCTGCCGTGCCACACCGATCCGTCCCACAGCGCGATCGATCCCGGCGGCGCCTCGATCGCGATGGCGCCGTCCAGCGATTCGCGCACTTCGCGCGGCGGGTGATGCTTGTGCTTGTGCGTGCCGGGAATGATCAGCGTCGCCCCGTTTTCCCTGGTGAAGTCGTCGGTTACCCAGCACGCGGTGCACATGATCTCCCACGACGGGAACGGCGCGGGGAACCAGCTGTTGTCGGCGTGGAGGGCCAGGCCCTCGATCGGCGCGCGCCGCACCGTCCCGATCAGCTGACTGAGCAAGGCGCCGCGCCCGAGCAGATATTCGACCAGCGCGAGCAGTTTGGGCACCGTTACCGCCTCGGGAAACACCGCATCGCGCCCCAGCAGCAGACCGGCGCGCCGCCCCGCGTTGCGCCCTTCCGAAACCGCAGCCAGCCGCTGCACCGCCGTGCGCACGCGGTCGGTCAGCGCATGGGCCACCGGATCCTGGATGATCGTGTAGCCGTTATCCCGCAACTCGCGGACATTCTGCCAAAGATCGAGCGCCTCCAGTCGCTCGCGCAGCTCGGCGGAGAGACCAGCGTCGAGGCTCGGGGTCGGTTGCATCGTCATCCCTCCGCGATCAGAATTTCTTCCAGACCTGCAGGCCGACCATCCGCGGCGGCGCATAGTTGGCGGCGCTGAACCCGAGCGTATGGAGCTGGGCGACCTTGCCGGTGGCGTAGAGCTTGTCGGTCAGGTTGGTCACGAACACCGCCGTGTTCCAGCCCGAACCGGCCACGTCGCGCAGTTCAGCGCGAAGGTTGACCGTGCTGTAGGCCGCTTGCGAAATCGCCTCGAGGCCGCCTGGATAGAGCTGAAGATCGCGCGCCGCGGCCGTCACGTAAAAGACCCGGCTCTGCGTGAACAACGATGCCGACAGGCCAAGCTCACCGACCTTCGGACCCAGCGACGTGTTATAGAGCAGCGTCACATTGCCCGAATGCTCGGGCATGTAGGGCAGCGGGTTGTTGCTGAGATCGAGGAAACAGACCCCCGTCGGCGATTCGGGCACGCACACCGAATCGCCGGGCTTGGCGACGTTGAACGGATCGGCGCCGGTCCATTTCTTGTACTTCGCGTGATTGTAGGAATAGCCGAAATTGACGGTCAGGCTGCGGTCGAACACGACGCTGCCGGCCACTTCCGCACCGCGCATCTGCGCTGCGGCGATGTTCGCCAGATATCGGTACGACACCCCGTTGACCAAACCGAGCAGTTGCTGGGCGATGTTCTTGTAGTCGGTGTTGTACGCGGCGCCGTTCAGTCGCACCGCCACGTCGCCCAGGTAGAATTGGGTCTTGAGCCCGATTTCCTGCGTGTTGACCGTCGCGGAATCGTAGATCGGCTTGTAGCCGGGCAGCGCCTGGCCAACCTGCCCGATCGCGTTCACCCCGCCGGGCACATAAGCCCGCGTCGCGGTGACATAGCCCATGATGTCGCGCGTGAACTGCTGCTGCACGGACAGGGTGTAGTTGTAACCCTTGCTCTTGGTGTGCGTGCTGGCCGACGTCGTTCCCGGCACGAAGGTGCCGGTGGCCGGATCCTTGACCGGGGTGATCGTCTCCATCTCGGCATCGGACCAGCTGTAGCGATAGCCGCCGGTCAGGCTGAGGCCGGCGATGCCGACCTTGGACAGGTCGAGCGTCGCCTGCCCGAACACCGCCTTTTCCTTCGCCACCGACCGTTTGATGAACCCGACCGCGTTGACGTAGCCCGCCGGGTTGCTGAACAGCTTGTAGACGTTGGTGGTGCCGTCCATGTTCTCGGGCGCGCGCTGATATTGGTAGAACCCGCCGACATTGGCCTTGACCAGGCCGTCCCACAGTTCGGCATGCATCTGAAGCTCTTCGGTATAGGTGTGTAGCGCCGGGCCGATCCTGGCCGCCAGCCGCGTCCCGACCTGATTGTTCGAACCGAAGTTGCTGTAGTTCGCCGCCGCGAATGCGCCTTCCTGAAGGATGCCGCCGACGCCGTCGTAGCTGCCCGCGCTGTTCGAGGTGAACGAGTCGAAGGAGAAGATGTTCTTGAAGCTGATCTTGGTCGGCCCGGTATCGATCGCGTCGAGCTGGGTGTTGTTGACGACACTTGCGTGCTTCATCTGGGTATATTGCGCCTGGCCGTCATAGGGCGCGGCGGTGATCCGC
Organism: Sphingomonas sp.; assembly: GCF_035555815.1. Lineage (GTDB taxonomy): Bacteria > Pseudomonadota > Alphaproteobacteria > Sphingomonadales > Sphingomonadaceae > Sphingomonas. Next base: position 1,599 of record NZ_DATMGG010000119.1, on the reverse strand, counting down.
GCCGCCTTACTGCCGCCCTGCGCCAATCGGGCCGCCTCCTGCTGTAGGGCGAGCAGATAACCGTTGGCATTGGTCGGATCGCTGTCGTTGTCGGGGAAGGCATAGGTGGGTTTGTAGCCGGACAGCACCATGCCTGTCGCCGACTGGTCAATGTTCTCGTAGGAGGCGAACAGCGTGTTCTCGAAACCGCCCGCCTTGAACGCGATCCCCAGGCGATATTGCTGGTTGTTGACGTCGTCGAGCCGCTTGCTGGTGCCGAACTGCTTGGTGTAGCCGCCGACTCGATTGGCGTTCGCGGCAAAGCGGATGGCTAAGTGATCCTCGATCACCGGGATGTTGACCACCCCCGTCGCTTGGACGCGGCCATAAGTGCCGACGGTCATGTCGACCATGCCGCCCCAATCGTTGAGCTTCGGCTTTTCCGGGGTGATCAAGACTGCGCCGGCGGCGCTCGACCGGCCGAACAGCGTCCCCTGCGGCCCGTTGAGCACCTGAATCGACGCGATGTCGAGGAAGGGCGCGCTGGCGATGCCGCCGCAGCACGGCGCTTCGGCGAAATAGGTCGTCACGCCCGCCGCCAGACCGCGCACGGCGAACCGCGCGTTCATGTCGTTGAAGTAGGACGCGATGCTGAGCGAGGGCGCGAGCTTTTGCAGGTCCTTCACCGCCAGCACGCTTTCGCGGCGCATTGAATCGGGATCGACGGCGGTGACCGAGGTGGGCACCCGTTGCAGATTCTCTTCCACGCGCCGCGCGGTGACGATGATGTCGGCAAAGCCCTGATGACCACCTTGCCCGGCCTCTGCGGCAGGGGAATCGGCGCTGGCATCGGCCTGCTGCGCCAGCGCGGCGTCCGCCCAGAACAGCAGCGCCGGCACCGCGACGGACGACAAAAACAGCTTCTTGGACAACGCCCTCTCCCTTCCGAAAATCGCCGGCGCCACCTTTCCGGTAGGTCGCCGCTGTGATCGCCTGCCCAGTACGGGGATCGCCCCGTAAGGAAGGAGATCACGTGTCGGTAACACGATACCATAGGTTATTGCTGATTTCCGAGATGTGTCAACCGGGCTTTTCGGCTGTTGCGTCGACCGGGGCAGGTCACATATCAACATACTGTATTATTTGATTTTTATTAAATTTAGCCAAAAATGTGGGGGTCGGGTGCCGTGGCTACCGCATCGCAGCGAGCCGGGATCGGCCGATTTTAATGCCCCCGCCGCCCGCTCCGACGACCAAAGGCCACCGCCTGCTTACCCAAGCATAAGCGGGGCGCGCGCGGTCCGGCGGCTGCTCCGCTGTTCATTGGTCGCCCGGCCTGCTCGGGGCATCGCTGGAGGCGCGGAAGATGACGGCCTGGGGATGATCGCGCGCGCCGCGGCGACACGGGCCAGACGATCAACCTGATCGGCATCGCGGGCGGCAGGCAGGTCGAAGCCGCCGCTTGCGGAACATCGTCATCGCCGCACCGTCAAATGCCGGTTTCGCGGTGGCGCACGCCGCTGGCGCATTGATCGTGGTTCCATCGCCCAGGGTCGCCGGATGCATCGCCATCGCCGCCGCATGGTGTCGGAGCGAATGTCGCAAATGCGTGAATTGCCG
>NZ_DATMGG010000118.1:0-4133 GCF_035555815.1 Sphingomonas sp. | reverse complement strand
AAGGGCATCGATTTCAAGCGGCTGGGGCTGGTGATCGTCGATGAGGAACAGCGGTTCGGCGTCACCCACAAGGAGCGGCTGAAGGCGCTCAAGACCGACGTCCACGTCCTCACCCTCACCGCCACGCCGATCCCGCGCACGTTGCAGATGGCGATGTCCGGCCTGCGCGAACTCTCGGTGATCCAGACCCCGCCGGTCGATCGCCTCGCGGTGCGCACCTATGTCATGCCGTGGGATCCGGTCGTGCTGCGCGAGGCGCTGCTGCGCGAACATTATCGCGGCGGGCAGAGCTTCTTCGTCACCCCGCGCATCGCCGACCTGCCCGACATCGAGCAATTCCTGCGCGAGGCGGTGCCCGAGATCCGCTACGTCGTCGCGCACGGCCAGATGGCGCCGACCGAGGTCGAAGAACGCATGTCGGCCTTCTACGACAAAAAGTTCGAGGTGCTGGTATCTACCACCATCATCGAAAGCGGAATCGACATTCCCAGCGCGAACACGATGATCGTCAATCGCGCCGACCGTTTCGGCCTCGCGCAACTCTACCAGCTGCGCGGTCGCGTTGGCCGGGCCAAGACGCGCGCCTATGCCTATCTCACCACCCCGCCCGAACGGCTGATGACCGAGGCGGCGGAAAAGCGGCTAAAAGTGCTGTCCGACCTCGAATCGCTGGGCGCCGGCTTCCAGCTGGCCAGCCACGATCTCGACATCCGCGGGGCGGGCAACCTGCTGGGCGACGAACAGTCGGGGCACATCAAGGAGGTCGGCTACGAACTCTACCAGTCGATGCTGGAGGAGGCGATCCTGGAGGCGCGCGCGGGCGGTTCGCTCAAGCGCCCGACCGATTTCAGCCCGCAGATCACCATCGACGCGCCGATCCTGATCCCGGACGATTACGTCCCCGATCTCGACCTGCGCATGGGCCTCTATCGCCGCCTCAACGAGATCGACGAACCGGCCGGACTGGAGGCGTTCGCCGCCGAGATGATCGACCGGTTCGGCAAACTGCCCGACGAGACCGAGAATTTGCTGCGGCTGATGGAGATCAAGCTCAACGCCAAGCGCGCCTGCGTCGCCAAGATCGACGTCGGGCCAAAGGGCGCGCTCGTCGCGTTCCATGAGGACAATTTCCCGAACCTGCCGGGGCTGCTCGCCTATGTCGGGCGGCTGGGCGAGGTCGCGCGCCTTCGGCCGGACAGCAGGCTGGTGATCAACCGGGTCTGGGCCGATCCAAAGGCGCGGCTGCACGGCGCGCTGCAACTGTCGCGCGGGCTGGCGAAGGCGGCGGGCTGACCCCATCGCGACGAGGTCATGGATTCGTCATAATATGTCTCCTATCACGTGCGGGGGGAGCATAAGATGACCGATGCCACGACCGCCGCGCAATCGATCCCGCTTCGCGCCGCCGAACTCGCGCTGGCCCAGGCTACGACGATCGACGCCGTGGTCACCGCGCTTCGCCACGCCGCGCGCGCCATCGCTGGCGCGGACGGGATTACGGTGATCAGGTGGATCGGCGACGAGGTCGAATACGTCGGGGAGGACGCGATCTCCCCGCTGTGGACCGGCCAACGTTTTCCGATCCGCACCTGCGTATCCGGCATGGCGATGCTCGCCCGCGATGTGATCGTCATCCCCGACATCGAGAATGATCCGCGCGTACCGCTTAACGCTTATCTGAGCACCTTCGTGCGCAGCATGGCGATGTTTCCGATCGGCCGGGGCGACCCCGATATGGCGATGGGCGCCTATTGGCGTGAGACCGGTCCGGTCGATGCCGGAGCGATCGCGCGGATGGCCAGCCTTGCTCAGGTGGCGGCCGACGCGGTCGCGCGAATCAAGGCTGCCGCCAATGCCGCTCAGGATGGCGGACGACTTGTCGCCAACGCCTCGATCCGCGCGCTGTCCACCGCCCCGGAGCACAGATAGCCCTGATAAAGGTCGCATCCTTCGGCGACCACGCGATCGAGTTGTTCCTGCGTCTCAACCCCTTCTGCGACGATGCTGAGACCCAGTGATCGCGCCATGCCGATCACGCCGCGCACGACGATGCGGTCGCGCGCCGAGCCGACCATCTGCTGCGTCATCCGCTTGTCGAGCTTCAGCGTATCGAGCGGCAGCGCGTTGAGATAGGCGAGGCTGGAATAGCCGGTGCCGAAATCGTCGATCGCGATGCGGCACCCCGCGTCGCGCAGCACGCCCAGCGATCCCGCCGCCGATTCGAGCGATTCGATCAGTCCGCTTTCGGTCACCTCGAACGTCAGCCGATCGGGCGCGATGCCGTGCGCGGCGATCCGTTCGAGCATGGCCGGGCCGAACGCGGGCGACGCGATGTCCTCCGCGGTGACGTTGACCGACAGCTTGAACCCCGCCGCCGCGCCGCGCCATTGCCCGGCCAGTGCCAGCGCCTGGCCGTGGAGATAATCGGAAAGCTGCGGCCCCAGGCCCGCGCGCGCGGCGGCGGCGAGCAGCGGCTCCGCCCCGATCTCGCCCAGCCGGGGGTGCCGCCACCGCGCCAACGCCTCCGCACCGACGATCGCCCCGCCGATACACGCGACCTGCGGCTGGAACAGCACCTCGACCTCCCGCTCCGCCAGCGCGCGCGGCAGTTCCTCGGCCAGCGTCGCCAGCGATCGCGATCGGCGCGGGAACACGTCGCGCATCGCCACGCTGGCGTCGGGCGTCTCGCCCAGCGGCTCGACCAGCGCATGCAGGCGGCCGGTGCGCGGGTCGCGCTGGATATGCTCCACGACGCGGCCGATCGCCGGCAGATCATGCGCAAAGGTCGCATTGCCGTCCCGCGCCAGCCGCCGCAGCGCCGCGGCCAACAACGCCCGATCCTCCCGCACGTGCAACAGTACCCGGCTCGCGCTGGCATCGGCCGGCACGCCCAGCGCGACGGCCAGCGCGGCCGAAAGCTGGAGCGAACGCCGCGCGTGATCGTAGCGCCACGCCAGCGGCTCGCTCGGCTGCGCCTCCGCGATCCAGCCGCCGGACACGCGCTGCGCGTGGCATTCGGCGAAACGGATCGCCTCGACCAGCTCGATCTCCCGCATCGGGCTGACCAGGAAATGGGTCGCCCCGGCATGGCGGAACTCGGCGAGCGATCCCGCATCGCCGTGCGACACCAGCACCAGCAGCGCGCGCCCATCGGCCGCCACCGCATCGCCCAGCATCCGGGTCGCCGCCAGCCCCTCCGCCAGCGCGCCGCGCGCGTCGACCAGCGCGACCGGCGCGCCGCTGGCGACCAGCCGTCGTGCCGCGCCCTCGCTGCGCCGCGCCGCCACCGGCCGCCATCCGCCACGCGCCGTTGTGGCCGCCAATTCGTCGCGCTGGCGAAAGGACAGGATAAACAGAGGTTTGGCGCGATATTCTGACAATATCTCTCTTCCGGCGCTGAGAAACCGCCATAGCAGCACGCTTTGCCGCCAGAGGGAATGACCGAAAAGCCGCACGAGCGCGAACGGTTTCAGCCGGGGTTGTGAGCGCGCGCGCAAACGCCTAGCCCATGCCGATGGCCGTGCCCGCGCCTCTGATCGACCGTCACGGCCGCGCGATCGACTATCTGCGGGTGTCGGTCACCGATCGCTGCGACCTGCGGTGTCGCTATTGCATGGCGGAGGAAATGCGTTTCCTGCCCCGCGAAGCGATCATGGACCTCGATGAGATCGCGGTGATCGCCGAGCATTTCATCGCGCGCGGCGTGCGGCGGGTGCGCCTGTCGGGCGGGGAACCGCTGGTCCGGCGTGGCGTGACGGGGCTGGCACGCCGGCTGGGCGGGCAGATCGGCGCCGGCCTCGACGAACTGACGCTGACGACCAACGGCACCCGATTGGCCACGCACGCGCGCGACCTCGCCGACGCCGGCATCCGCCGCGTCAACGTCAGCCTCGACAGCCGCGACCCCGCGACGTTCCGCCACATCACCCGCCACGGCGACGTCGGGCAGGTACTGGACGGCATCGCCGCCGCGCGCGCGGCGGGGCTCGCGATCAAGATCAACATGGTCGCACTGGCCGGGCTCAACGAACATGAGATCGCGCCGATGCTCGCGTGGTGCGGCGAACAGGGCTTCGACCTCAGCCTGATCGAGACGATGCCGCTGGGCCAGGTCGATGAGGACCGCGCCGACC
>NZ_DATMGG010000117.1:0-7765 GCF_035555815.1 Sphingomonas sp. | reverse complement strand
AGCAGATAGATTTCCGCCGACCAGCGGCCGATGCCCTTGACCCGCGTCAGCGCCGCGATCGCTGCCTCGTCGTCGGCAGGCAGATGCGTCAGGTCGAGCTGCCCGCTGGTCACCTCGTCAGCGAGGCTGCGTGCGTAGCTCGCCTTTTGCCGCGACAGCCCGGCGGCGCGCAGTACCTCGTCGCTGGCGTCGGCGATGGTGCGGGGTTGGGTGAGATCGCCGACCCCCGCCTCCAGCTTGTTCCAGATCGATTGCGCGGCAGCGACGCTGACCTGCTGCCCCACGATCGTGCGCAGCAGTGTCTCGTAACCCCGGTCGCGGATGCGCGGTTCGGGATAGCCCGCGCGGGCCAGCACGCCGGCGAACGCCGGTTCGATCGCGGCGAGGGCATCGAGCGATGCGCGGAGCTGTGCGGCGGAAAGGCCCATCGGTTTCCTTGAATTCATCTGCGCCGCGCGGCATGGCGCACGCAAAGCCAGTTTGGGGAGATAGCCATGCCGACACTGATCGTCACCACCCGCGATGGACAAGAACGTGCGGTCAACGGCACGGCGGGCCTGTCGGTGATGGAAGTGATCCGCGACAATGGTTTCGACGAACTCCTCGCGCTGTGCGGCGGGTGCTGCTCGTGCGCGACCTGCCATGTCCATGTCGACCCGGATTTTGCCGCCAAACTGTCGCCGATGAGCGAGGACGAGAACGACCTGCTCGATTCGTCGTCCGACCGGAACGAGACGTCGCGGCTGGGCTGCCAGATCGAGTTCACCGAGGCGCTGGACGGACTGCGCGTGACGATCGCGGCGGAGGATTGATCCGGGGTCGCGCTCGGGCGCGACGGATCGAAGTACAAGGTTCACGCGAAGCCGCGACGACGGGCAGAAGATTAAAAGAAGTTGGTTCGCGCGGAGGCGCGGAGGCGCGGAGAGTGGGGTGTGGGGAAAGTCCCGCGCCAGCGGGACCTTATTCGAGAACCTGCGATAAGATTGAAAGCCGCTGGCACGGCAGGCGCGACACCTCCGCGCCTCCGCGCGAACACCCTCTTTCTTCTTCTTTTTCCTTCGCGTCTTCGCGTCTTCGTAGGAACCCTCTTCCTACGCTCCGAGCGGCGCCACCTTCAGTACCGCCATCGGCGCGTCCTTCGTGGCGGGGGTGGCGCGCCATTGGATGACCCTCCGGCCGGTCGCGCTGGTCGCCGCGCCGTTCTCGTTGTTCTGGCTGACGATCTCGGCATCGGTGGTGAGGGTGAAGGAGCCGTCGAGCTTGTCCGCGCCCGATCCGCTGTCGGTCATGCCCTTCTTCGACGAATCGGCGCCGAATGCCGGCGCCCTGACCCGCACGCGATCGCCACCGCGCAGCTCGATCATCACGAACGGAAAGATCACCTCGGCATCGCTGCTGAAGGGAAACAGGAACGGATAGGTCAGCCGGCCCGACGCGGCATAGTCGATCAGGAACTTGCCGCCCCCGGCATATTCGACCTTGCGATAGCCGGCCTCCTTCGCCAGCGCCTCGGCGATCGCGCGGTTCTTGGCCTCGCTGTCGTCGGTGGCGCCGTCGCCCTGAAGCGACGCGGGCTTGAGCGTCGCGGCGTCCTCGGCGGCATCCGCGCCGTCGTTCAGCCCCTTGCCCAGCTCCTTGCCCATGTCGACGGCGTAGACCTCCCCGACATAGCTGAACGCGAAGCTACGGTCGGCGCGGATGTCCAGCGTCGACACGAACTTGCCCGGCGTCAGCACGCAGCCCCACAGCACCAGCGGCGTGGCCAGCGCGAGCACAAGCGATTTCAGGCGGTGAATCATCGGCAGGCCCCGGTTCAGCCCGCCGCCGTCGCCACCGCGTAGAGGGCGATCGCGGCGGCGTTCGACACGTTCAGGCTTTCGACCCTGGGCGAGATCGGCAGGCGTGCAAGCTGGTCGCAATGCGCCTCCGTATTGGCGCGCATCCCTTCGCCCTCGGCCCCCAGCACCAGCGCGATCTTGGCCGGGCCAAGCGCCTGCGCCAGCGTCATCGTGCCCGCGCCGGTCAGGCCGATGCGCCAGAAGCTCGCCTCCGCCATCTCCTCCAGCGCGCGCGACAGGTTGACCACGCGCACCCATGGCACCACCTCCAGCGCGCCCGACGCCGAGCGCGCCAGCGCGCCGCTTTCGGGCGGGGCGTGGCGATCCTGGGTGACGATGCCCAGCGCGTCGAACGCCGCCGCCGATCGCAGCACCGCGCCGACATTGTGCGGATCGGTGACCTGGTCGAGCACCAGCAGCGGGCGATTGTCGTCGCGCCCCTGTTCCAGCAGGTCGCCCAGCCAGATGTCCTCGAGCGGATCGACCTCCGCCACCAGCCCCTGATGCGGGGCGTCGGACGGCACCAGCCGCGCCAGATCGGCGACGTCGGCAAAGGTCACCGGGATGGTCGAGGGCAGCGGGCCGAGCGCGCCGAGCGCCTCCCGCGTGCCCCAGATCTTGCGCACCACCCGTTCGGGGTTGGCGAGCGCGGCGGTCACCGGGTGGCGACCCCAGAATCGGGGGCGCGACGCCGGTGCCTTGCTCGGGCGATGGCCGCGTCGGCTCATCGTTCCTCGTCCGGGTCCGGGTAGTTGAACGGATCGGTCACCTTCGGCTGGGCCGGCACCGCGCGCGGCAGCGGCTTGTCGGCGTTGGCGGCGTTGAGCAGCACCGTCGCCAGCACGATCGCGCCCTGGCGGATATCGTCGGCCTTCATATGATCGAAGGTGTCGATGCTGGAGTGGTGCAGCCGGCTGCCGTAGTCGAGCGGGTCCTGGATGAACTGATAGCCCGGAATGCCGACCGCCTGCATGAAGACGTGGTCGGTGCCGCCGGTCTTGCCGATCACCACCTGCGTCGCGCCCATCGACGCGAGCGGGGCGAGCCATTCCTTGAAGATCGGCACCACGGCCGGGTTGTTCTCCGCATAGATGCCGCGCAGCTTGCCCGACCCGTTGTCGATGTTGAAATAGCCTGCGAGATCGCCGTAGCCGGGCAGCGGCCTGATCGGCCAGCGGCCCGACCAGCCCATGAACCGGGCGAGGCCGGTGGTGGTGTCGGCGCCGTTGCCGCGCGTCGCCAGATGCTTCTCGACATAGGCGAGGCTGCCGAGCAGGCCCTGTTCCTCGCCCGCCCACAGCGCGAAGCGGATCGTCCGCTTCGGCTTGACGCCCATCTTCGCCAGGATGCGCGCGGCTTCCATGATCATCACGCTGCCAGCGCCGTTATCGACCGCGCCGTCGCCCGCCACCCATGAATCGAGGTGCGCGCCGGCCATGACGTAGCCCGCCTTGGGATCGCTGCCGGCGATGTCGGCGAACACGTTATAGGCCTGGACGTCGCTGTCGTCGAAATGGACGTTGCTGTTGATCTCCACCACCGGCGCCGGCCCGACCTTGGCGATGCGCGCCAGGCGGCGATAGTCCTCGGCCGCGATCTGCACGCCGGGCACCGCGGGGGTATCCTCGCGGGTGAACAGATAGCCCTCGCCGTGGAGCAGCTTGCCGTCGCGGTAGCTTTCGGTGGCATAGGCGACCGCGCCTTCCGCCTTCAGGAACGCATCGAGCTTCTTGGCGAAATCCAGCCGCTTCATGCGCCGGTCGGCGGCTTCGGGATCATAGCTCGGCTGACGGAACTGATCGAGCTTGGCGAAATCCTCGCCGTTCAGCCGCTGGAACGGCGCCTTGCCCGGTTCGGAGCCGTCGGTCGGGCGCGAGATCAGCACGATCTTGCCCGCCAGCTTGCCGCGCCAGGCGTCGAAATGGCGCTCGGCGGTGATCGGGGCGACGATCACCGGGGCGGAGACGGTGCCGTTGGTCGGCGGCGTCCACGCGATCGGGATGGCGGTGAGCTGGATCGGGCGCGGCGCGATCATGCGCACCGACGCGCTTTCGATCCACCAGCCGCGGCCGAAGTCGAACCCTTCCTTGTGGACGTTGGTCAGGCCCCATTGGCGGAACTTGTCCTGGGTCCATGCCTCCGCCTTGCGCATCCCCGGCGAATTGGTCAGGCGCGATCCGATGAAGTCGGTCAGATACTGGGCCGTCGTCATCGCTTCGGACTGGTTGGTCCCTTCGTCGATGATGCGGTTGATCTGGGTCTTGTCGACCTGCGCGGCGGCCGGCGCGGCGAGCGCGATCAATGACGTGGCGGCCAAGGCAAAGGTGCGGCGCATGGCGATCCCCCTGTTTTCTGTTGCGTATGATAGGGGTGCTATTGGCCGGCGGGCGGGCTGACAAGCGCCGCGAGTCGGAAAAAACCGCGCACGGCCCGCGTTGACATGCGGGGGCGGCTTCGGCATGGGGCGCCCTCGCTTCAAGGCGCCGCTCGTGGAAGGGTGGCCGAGTGGTTAAAGGCAGCAGACTGTAAATCTGCCCACGCAAGTGTACGCTGGTTCGAATCCAGCCCCTTCCACCAAAAACTTTTCCGATATCATCGAATGGCTCGGACGGCCGGCCCGGTTGGGACGGGCCGACCGCCCGATACGGTCACGCCGGCTTGGCGCCGGGGGTGCCGCATTTGGCGAACTTGCCGCCCAGGCGGCAACGCTGCACCTTCGCCGCCGCCTTGGCCGGCGGGCATTTGATGAATTTGCCGTGCGCGTCCTTGCACGGCGCGGCAAAGGCGGCGGGGGCGCCGCCGGCGATGAGCATCGCGGATGCGGCGGCGATCAAGAGGCTGCGGGTCATGCCAATCTCTCCTTCGGCCGAAATGGCCATGGCGGCATCATCGGCGCGGCGGCATGGCCGGGTGGTGACGGCGGGGTGACAATCGCGTCATCTTGAACCGCGCCGCGTCTCGCGCTACCGCGCTCTGGCCCGGCACGGGCGGGTATAGCACAATGGTAGTGCAGCAGCCTTCCAAGCTGAATACACGGGTTCGATTCCCGTTACCCGCTCCAGCCGGCGCCGAGGATTGGCACAAGCTGATCCGAGTAACCGCGCCGGCCCGGCCGGCGGCGCATCCAGCGCCGACCGACGGCGCGGCTTCGCCGCGACGCCGCCGCGCCCGGTTGTGTTTTTAACCCCTTGCCATAAAGGCCCGCCCCATGGCGCGCGTCACCACCCCCAATCGCATCCGCGGCACCCAGGACATCTTTGGCGAGGAGCAGCGCCGCTTCGCGCATGTGCTCGACACGTTCGATCGCGTGCGGCGGCTCTACGGGTTCCAGCGCGTCGACATCCCGGTATTCGAGGATACGCAGGTGTTCGCCCGCTCGATCGGCGAGACCACCGACGTCGTGTCGAAGGAAATGTACAGCTTCCCCGATCGCGGCGGCGATTCGCTGACGCTCCGGCCGGAGTTCACCGCCGGCATCTGCCGCGCCTATCTGACCGAGGGCTGGCAGCAATATGCGCCATTGAAGCTGGTCACGTCGGGCGCGGTGTTCCGCTATGAACGGCCGCAGAAGGGGCGCTATCGCCAGTTCCACCAGATCGACGCCGAGGTGATCGGCGCGGCCGAGCCGCAGGCGGACGTCGAACTGCTGACGCTGGCCGATCAGTTGCTCCACGAACTGGGCATCGCCGACGGCGTGACGTTGCAGCTCAACACGCTGGGCGACGCGGAGACGCGCGATGCGTGGCGCGCGGCACTGGTCGCGCATTTCGAGGCGCATCGCGGCGACCTGTCCGAGGACAGCCTGACCCGGCTCGACAAGAATCCGCTGCGCATCCTCGATTCGAAGGATCCGCGCGACCGGCCGATCGCCGATGCCGCGCCGGGGATCGACGATTTCCTGACCGCCGACGCGCGGGCGTTTTTCGATGCCGTAACGGCGGGGCTGGACGCGGCCGGCGTCGCGTGGACTCGCAACGACCGGCTGGTGCGCGGGCTGGACTATTACCGCCATACCGCGTTCGAGTTCGTCACCGACCGGCTGGGCGCGCAGGGCACGGTGCTGGCGGGCGGGCGCTACGACGGGCTGATCGGATCGCTCGGCGGGCCGGAGACGCCGGGTGTCGGCTGGGCGGCGGGGGTCGAGCGGCTGGCGATGTTGATTGCGGAGCCGAAAGAAGATGCGTCACGATTCCTCGCCGTGGTTCCTGATCATCGCGAGGAAGAGAATGAGGCACAATTTATCGCTGCCGCTCTTAGGCGAGCGGGTTGGCAAGTCGAACTTGGATTCCGCGGAAACTCAAAAAAGCGCGTTGAGGCTGCAAAACGTAAAGGGGCACAAGCTATTCTTTTCGTGCGCCCGGATGGCCATTTTGAGAAACTTCATTTGGTAGATGTTACTCAGGATCACGAGCGCGCAATGAAATTGCTCCTAGAAGTCCTTCACGCATTGCCTGCAAAGTATCAGCACGTGTCGGGTAGCAACGGTTGACCACCATCCCCGCCGAGCGGATCGCGCAGATCGAGGCGCGGCGTGACGAGTTGCAGGCGCTGATGGCGACCGGCGACCTTGCCGGCGATCGCTTCGTTCAGGTCTCCAAGGAATATGCCGAGCTGGAGCCGGTGGCGGAGGCGGCGGGCAAGGTGCGGCGGCTGCGCGCCGAGGCCGAATCGCTCGCCTTCATGGCGCACGACGGCGACGAGGAATTGCGCGCGCTGGCGCAGGAGGAACTGCACGCGAATCGCGCCGCGCTCGAGGCGGCCGACCGTGCGCTCGCGCTGGCGCTGTTGCCCAAGGATGCCGCCGACGAACGCGCCGCGATGCTCGAAATCCGTGCCGGCACCGGCGGCGACGAGGCGGCGCTGTTCGCCGGCGACCTGCTGCGCATGTACCAGCGCTATGCCGACGCGCAGGGGTGGAAGGTCGAATTGATCTCCTCCTCATCGTCGGAGGCCGGTGGGTTCAAGGAAGTGGTCGCCTCGGTCGAGGGCCGGGGCGTGTTCGCCAAATTGAAGTTCGAAAGCGGCGTCCACCGCGTCCAGCGCGTGCCGGTGACCGAGAGCGGCGGGCGAATCCACACCTCCGCCGCCACCGTCGCGGTGCTGCCCGAGGCGGAGGAGGTCGACGTCCAGATCGACGAGGCGCGCGACCTGCGGATCGATGTCTATCGCTCGTCGGGGCCGGGGGGGCAGTCGGTCAACACCACCGATTCGGCGGTGCGGATCACCCACTTGCCGACCGGGCTGGTGGTGATCCAGCAGGACGAGAAATCGCAGCACAAGAACAAGGCCAAGGCGCTGAAGGTGCTGCGGACGCGACTCTATGAGGCCGAGCGCGAGCGGCTGGCGGCGGCGCGATCGGGCACGCGCAAGGCGATGGTTGGCTCTGGAGATCGTTCCGAACGCATCCGCACCTATAATTTCCCGCAGGGGCGCGTGACCGATCACCGCATCAATCTGACGCTTCACCGCCTGCCCGAGATCCTGGAGGGCGAGATGGACGAGCTGGTCGGCGCGCTGATCGCCGAGGATGAGGCCGAGCGGCTGGCGAGCCTGGATGCCGCCTGACGCGCGCGGCGCGATCGCCTGGGCGGCCGCGCAGTTCGCCTTTTCCGACACCGCGCGGCTCGATGCCGAACTGCTGATGGCGCATGCGATGGGGGTGGCGCGCGACGACCTGCTGCTGCGCAGGCTGATCGACGCGCCGACGCCGCCCGGTTTCGCCGATCTGGCGGCGCGGCGCGCGGCGGAGGAGCCGGTCGCCTATATCGTCGGATCGCGCGATTTCTGGACGATCGCGCTACGGGTCGGCCCCGGCGCGCTGGTGCCGCGCGCCGACAGCGAGACGCTGATCGAGGCGGCGGTGGCGCATTTCGGGCGGGCTGGGCCGGCGCGCGTGCTCGATCTGGGGACGGGGCCGGGCACGCTGT
>NZ_DATMGG010000116.1:0-16282 GCF_035555815.1 Sphingomonas sp. | reverse complement strand
GAGCATCGCCAGCGCGCGGCGGCGCGATACGAGAGCGGGGGAAGGGCGAGCGCCGGGGAGAAAAGCGTGGCTCATGACCCAGCATAACGCCATTCCGCGCGATGCGCCAAACCCATGATTTCACAGGCGCGATCGGCGCGGACGCCGTGACGGGGGGCGGTGCGCCGGTTCGCGCGGGGTCAGGTCGCGGGGCGAGCGCCCGGACGGGCGCCGCGCGGAACAGGCATCCCTGTCCCGCGCGGCGATTGCGTCGGGCCGGCGTGCTGGCGGGCAGCACGCCGGGTTTCGATTACCGGGTGACCGGAACGGCCGGGACCGCGCCCGGCTCGGCGGCTGCCTGCGCCGCGGCGATCGCGCGCAGCGCGTTGCCGCCCCAGAATTTGTTGACGTCCGACTGGCTGAACCCCGCCTTCAGCAACGCCGCCGTGACGTTGGGATAGCCGGTGATGTCGTCCAGCCCCTCGACGCCGCCGCCGCCGTCGAAGTCGCCGCTGATGCCGACGTGGTCGATCCCGACCAGCCGGACCGCATAGACGATGTGCTTGATGACATCATCGAACGTCGCGCGCTTGACCGGCCAGCGCGCGTCGATCTCCTTGCGCTTGGCGATCATCGCGCGCCGCTGCTCGGGGGTCGAGGCGCGGCCGAACTGCTGGCGCAACTCGGCCATCGCGGCGTCGCGCTCCGGGATCTTCTGCTGATCGATCATATAGCCGCTGAACGCGTTGATCTGGATCACGCCGCCCTTGGCCGCAACGGCCTTCGCCACCGCGTCGGGCACGTTGCGCGGATGGTTGTAGACGCCGCGCATCCCCGAATGCGTCAGGATGATCGGGGTCTTGGACAATTGCGCCATCTGCAGCGTCGCATCGTCGGAGGCGTGGGACGCGTCGATCAGCACGCCCAGCCGATTGGCGTCCGCCACGAACTGCTTGCCCTTGGGCGACAGGCCGTTCCATTCGGGCTTGTCGGTGGCGCTGTCGGCCAGGTCGTTGTTGCGCGTATGCACCGCGCCCATCGTCGTCGCCCCCAGCGCGCGGAAGGTGCGCATCAGCGACAGGTCGCCGGCGAACGGCGATCCGTTCTCCATGCTGATGAACACGATCCGCTTGCCTTCGGCGGCGATCCGGCGCGCGTCGTCGGCCGTCAGCGCCAGCGCGAACTTGTCGGAATGCTTGGCGACCATCTCGCGGATCTGCACCGCGCGCACCAGCGCGGCGTCGCGCGCGGCATGATCGCCCGCTTCGTCGCGCGCGCCCTGCCCGGTAAAGATGGCGAAGAAGCCGCCGTCGACGCCGCTGTCGACCATGCGCGGCCAGTCGACCTGATCGCCGTCCTCGGCAAAGCTGTGGCGGTCGATGATGCTCCAGCCGGGCCGACCCAGGTTGGCGGGCGTGTCGAAATGGCTGTCGAGCACGATCGCCGCGTCATGCACCTTGCGGGCATCGTCGGGCGCGGCGGCGAGCGTGGCGATCGCGCTGGCCGCGATGAGCAGTCGGATGGGAAGGGAAATCGGTCTTCTCCTTGCGGTTCGGGTCGATGGTCTGGCGCTAGCCATGATGGACGGGAATTTCGGCCATCGACAAGGTGAAACTGGTGATGTGGCGATGTCCGCGGCCCGTGCGCGGGGAACCGGGCTCGGGCCGGCGGAGCGCCGCCGGCCCGGCCGCACCGGTCAGTCGGCGGCGCGCGCGGCGGGGGTGGTCGCCGCGACGCGGGTGGCCGCCTTGCTCGGGCCGTAGAGGATGCCGTTGAACAGGAACTTGAAGGTGGGATGCGGCTGGCCGCGCTGGGTGACTTCCGGCCCGATCAGGAACACGCGGCCCTTGCCCAGCGTCGCGTCGACGATCGCGGTGGTGCCGTTCAGCGCCTTCTGGCCCCACGCCCATCCCGAACGCAGCGGATCGTCGCTGTCGAACCACGATACCCGGTTCACCGTCTTGTCGCCCGCCGCCAGCGTAAAGGTGGGGTTGTTGCTGTAGAAGACGTCGGTGGTCTCGGTCATGCCATAGGCCAGCGGGTCGGCGACATTGACCTTCATCGACAGGATCGCACCCGGCACATAGAATTTGGTGCCGGGCAGCGGCGTGCGCTTGCCGTCCGCCTCTGCGGTGGTGAGCGCGTTGGTCACCGGCAGCCCGATCTTCTCGCCGATCGAGGTGGCGTTGCCGAGCGCGAGCACGGTGCCGCCCGCCTTGGCAAAGGCGGCGATCTGCGGATAGGTCTTGTCCGCCGTGATCTGGCCCAGCGTCGCGCGATACTCGGCCGGAATCTCGGCCGCGTCGGGCTGGCGTCGTGCCCGCGCCGGGATCGTGTCGCCCTGGAAGATCAGCACGTCGTACTTGCGGTCGAGCCCGCCCTTGTCGAGTTCCTGCGGGAACACCTTGGTGTACGGGAATTCATACTGGTCGAAGATCCAGCGGGTCCAGCCAGACGCCATCGATCCGCCGTACAGGTCGACCAGCCCGATCCGCACCGGCTTCAGCGCGATGGTGTCGCCGGCCGGGCGGGCGTCGACCGCATGGGCGTCGATGCCCAGCGCCGGCGCCGCGCTGGCGACGATCGCGCGCGCCTGCGCCGATGCCGGGATCCAGATCGCGCCGGGGGCCAGCGTCTCGCCGCCCGCCTCGATCGCCGACGTCATCCAGAACACCGGCAGCCTCGCCTTGAGCAGGCGGTTGGTCAGGATGAAGCTGTTGGTGGTGGCATGGCTGACGACGAAGCCGGCCTTGCCGTCGCCGATCACGCGGCCGGCGGGCGGCGCGTCGATCACGTCGGGGACCGCGGGGAAGCGCGGCGGCGCGCCGTCGAGCGCGCGGTCGAACGTCACGTCCATCTGATAGGACAGGTTATAGCCGGTGACGTCATACGGGCGCAGCGGCGGGCCGCCCGGATAGGCGAAGTCCTGCGGATGGTCCTGCGGCTCGAACATGTCGAGGACGTGCGGGCGAAACGCCTGGTCGGAGCGCACGACATAGGAACCGGCGGGGTAGCTCTTGCCGTCGAAGTCGAACGCCGCCGGCGCCTGCTGCACCTCCACCCCGTTCTTGATCAGCGTGTTGAGGAACCGCACCGTGGTCGGCATGTCGCGCTGGCGGTCGGCCGGGATGATGAACGCGCGCGGCGCCCGCTTGGCGGGATCCTGCAATACCGACGCATAAAGCTTGGTATCGACGACCTGGCGTGCCTGATCCGGGCGGTTGGGGTCGTCCTTCCACAATTTGTCGCGATCGGCGGCGGTGGTGACCGCGTCGATCTGCTTCGGCGTGACGATCCAGCTGTCCTCGCTGCCCTTGGTGATCTGGTTCCGCGCCATGACGTAGCGGTTGTAGAGCACCGTCTCGCGATAGCGCGACGCATAGTCGAGCACCGCGCGGTCCATCGTCTTCACATAGTCGATCGACTGCTGGAAATGCCATTTCTGCGGCGCGATCGGCGCGGCGATGTCGCCGCGCGGCAACTGGTTGCGCGGCACGAACGGGATCTCCATCGGCGTCGGATCGCCGATGATCTCGGTCAGGATGCCGACGACGTTGTGGAAATAGCCGACGGTGCGGACGCTGCCGTTGAACCAGGTCGAATAGGGCGCGCCCGACCGCATGATCGATCCGAACTTGCCCTCCGAAATCAGCCGCCCGTGCATCGCCATGCCCAGCACGTCGGTCTGGTTGGTGACCAGCGGATCGTTGTTGTAGTTGTACGGATCGCGGAACGGCGGGATGAACACCACCGTGCCCGCCGGCCCGGTCTGATGCTCGTTGTAGACGATCTGCGGAAACCACTCGCGATAGCTCGCGCGGTTGATGTTGGTCGTCTCGGGCTGGGTCGACATGAAGCTGTCGCGATTGTTGTCGTGGCCGATGTACTTTTGATACAGCACCGGCAGGTTGGCGTTGCGGCGCTTGGTCGGATCGGCCTCGCGCATGTACCAGTTGGCCATCCGCTCCAGCCCGTCGGGGTTGGCGAAGGCGAACAGCATGATGTCGTCGCCCAGCAGGCGCAGCGTCTCGGGGTCGTTGCGCGTCAGCATCTCGTGGATGATCTGGATGTGGGTCTGGCCGTTGACCACCTCGTCGGCATGGAGCCCGGCGTCGATCCACACGATCGAGCGCCCTTCCGCGGCGAGCTGCTTCGCCTGGGCGTCGTCGATCCCGTCGGCCAGCGCCAGCTTGCGCGCGATCTCCTTGTAATGGTCCAGCCGGGCGAGGTTGGCGGGGGAGGAGACCACCGCCATATATTGCTCGCGCCCCTCGGCGGTCTTGCCGATGCTGACCAGTTTCATCCGGTCGCTCTCGCCGGCGACCTTTTGCAGCCAGGCGGTGATCTGGGTGTAGTTGGCGAGGTAATAGTCGGAACCGGGTTCGACCCCCAGCATGTCCTTGGGGGCGGTGATGCCGGCGCGCGTGGCCGGCGCGTCCTGCGCCTGGAGCGCCCCGCCTCCCGTTACGGTCAGGGCCAGGGCCGAGGTGGCAAGCAGAAAATGACGCATCTATCCCCCATTTGGTAACCGGGCGCGATCACGCCCGGCGCTACGATTCCGCCGTCGCGACCGCCCTTGACCGGGTGGAGGCGCCGCCGCCGATAGACCCTCGCGCCGGCCGCTCTTGCGGGGCCTGCGCGCTGACTCGTGACCAAGACATATCGATTCCCGCCCCCGTGCCAAGGTTATTTTATTGCGTGTCGCTGTTCGACTCTGTCAACACTGGTCCCCGGCGGTGCAAGCGGGCAGGATGCGCGCCGGGCTGCGGCGACGCGGGACAGGTCGACAGGGGGGTGACGATGCGAAACACCGGACGGAACATGGGCTGGCGGACGGCGGCGGGCGCGATGCTGGCGATGGCGCTGGGCTGGACGGGGCCGGCGCTCGCCCAATCGGCCGCGATCACGCGCCACGCCAACCCGGTCAACCCGGACGCGATCATCCTGCAGGGAGTGACAATCCCGCCAGGCGCCGAGTTGCTGATGCTGAGCGGGATGGTGCCCGCGCCGATCGACCCGGCCCGCGCGCAGGACGGGCTGGAGGCGTTCGGCGACACCCGCACCCAGACGATCAGCACGCTCAACCGGATCAAGGACGCGCTGGCCGCGCGGGGCTATGCGCTGTCCGACGTGGTGCGGTTGACGGTCTATCTGGTCGGCGATCCGCGTCTGGGGGGCAAGGCCGATCTGGCGGGGATGAACGCCGCCTATCGCAGCTTTTTCGGCACGGCGGAAAACCCCAATCTGGTCGCGCGCACCACGGTGCAGATCGTCGCGCTGGGCGCGCCGCACTTTCTGGTCGAGATCGACGCGACCGCCGCCAAGGTGCGATGACCCGCGCCCGCACGACAGGGAGGATGAGGATGAACCGATTCACGGGGGGCGGGCTTTCGATCGCCCTTGCCACAATCGCGACCCCGGCGATCGCGCAGGACGCCGGCACCTATATCTCCGCCGCCGATATCCGGGCGCGGATCGCGGAGGCGGAGCGCAGCGGAACATCGCCCGCGGCGGGCCTGATCGCGCTCGCGCCGTACAAGGCCAGCCTGGAGTACCGGACCCGCGCGATGCCGGCGGCGCTGCATGAGGATCGCGCCGAGTTTTTCGTCGTGCTCGAAGGGTCGGGCACGCTGGTGACCGGCGGCACGCTGGTCGACCAGAGCCGCAAGGACGCGGCCAATCTGGCGGGCAGCGCGATCAGCGACGGACAGGCGCGCACCGTCGCCAAGGGCGACGTGTTCATC
This sequence comes from Sphingomonas sp., assembly GCF_035555815.1. Classification (GTDB taxonomy): domain Bacteria; phylum Pseudomonadota; class Alphaproteobacteria; order Sphingomonadales; family Sphingomonadaceae; genus Sphingomonas. Next base: position 10,559 of record NZ_DATMGG010000116.1, on the reverse strand, counting down.
ATCCCCGAAAAGACCGCGCACTGGTTCAGCCAGATCGACGGCAAGGCGCTGGTGCTGATGTCGATGTACGTGCCGCGCGCGGAGTAGCCGGCCCCGGCCGCCGCGCTATTCCGGCGCGAAGCTGGCGGTGGCGCTCAATCCGCCCTCCGGTGCCTCGTCCAGCATCAGCCGGCCGCCATAGAAGCGCAGCAGATCCGCCGTCGCCGCCAGCCCCAGTCCGGTGCCCGGCACATCGGGGTTGAGGCGCGTTCCCACCGCCATTGCCGCCGCGCGCTGCGGGTGGGGGATGCCCGGCCCGTCGTCGCGCACTTGAATATGGCTGGGCCCGCCGGCGATGATCACGCTGCGCGACGTCCATTTGAAGGCGTTGTCGATCAGGTTCGACAGGATCTCGGCCAGGTCGCCGCGATCGCACGGCAGGCGCAGCCCGTCGGGCAGCTGGATCGTCACCCGCACCTCGGCGCGCGCGTGCAGCCGCTGCAACGCGTCCAGGATCGGGGCGAGCAGCGGCGCGACCTCGGTCAGCGTGCCCGCGCCGCGCGTGCCGGCGGCGGCGGCACGGGCCAGATGGTGATCGATCTGGAGCTGCATCGCCGCGCAGCGCGCCAGCAGGAAATCGGCGCTGGCGACCTGCCCGGACAGCCGCAATTGCTCGGCCTCGTCGCTGATCAGCGCAAGCGGGGTGCGCAGATTATGCGCCAGATTGCCCGATTCGGTCCGCGCGCGGGTGATCAGCTGCGCCTGTCCCTCCAGCAGCGCGTTGAATCGGGTGACGATCGGCGCGAATTCGGTCGGCACCGCCGGATCCAGCCGTTCGGTCTCGCCGTTACGCAGACGGTCGACGTCCTCGCTCAACCGCCGCACCGGCGCCAACCCGAATCGGACCAGCAGCCCCGCGCCGCCCAGCAGCAGCACGCACACCGCGCCCATCGACAGCGCCAGATCACCGGCGAAATGCGCGACCTGTTCGTCGAGCAGGTGCTGCAACGACGCGATCGTGACCACCGTCGGCCGCCCTTCGATCGTCACCCGCACGCTGCGTTGCCGCACCTGCGCGTTGGCGGCGAAGCCGCGATGCCACGCGTTGTCGGCGGCGGGGGTCAGCCGCAGCGATCCGGCCAGCGACGGCGATCGCAGCAGCGTACCGGCCTGCTCGACCTGCCAGTACAGCCCCGAGCGCGGAATCGCGAACTGCGGATCGGACAGCGAATGGATGACGCGCGGCCGGCCGTCGGCGCCGACCCTGATCATCGCGACCAGTTCGTCGACATGGTGGTCCAGTTCGGCTTCGTAGCGGTTGGTGGTGTGGACGCGGTAGAGATTGCCGATGAACAGCCCGGCGAGCAGCACCGCGGCGACCACGCCGATCGCGGAGCCGACGATCAGGCGGAACTTCAGGCTGTTGCGCACCCCGCTGGTCATGCCGCGAACCGATAGCCCAGCCCGCGCACGGTGACGATGCGCTCGCGCCCGATCTTGCGCCGCAGCCGCCCGACCAGCACCTCGATCGCATTCGCGTCGCGGTCGCTGTCGAGGCGGTAGAGATTGTCGAGGATCGCGGTGCGGGTGAGCGTGCGGCCGGCGTTGTACAGCAGCAGCTGCAGCAGCCGGAACTCGCCGGCGGTGAGCGCCAGCGGCGCCTCGTCGAGCCACGCCTCGCCCGTCGCGGTGTCGATGGCGACTCCGCCGGCGGCGACGCGCGTGGCGCTGTGCCCGGCGGCGCGCCGTGCCAGCGCATGCAGCCGCGCGACCAGTTCCTCGGTCCGCACGGGCTTGACGATGAAGTCATCGGCGCCGGCGTTCAGCCCCTCGACCTTTTCCTGCCACCCGCTGCGCGCGGTCAGGATCAGGATCGGCGTGGCGACGCCGCGCGCGCGCACCGCACGTACCAGCGCGATGCCCGACATGCCGGGCAGGCCAAGATCGACCACCAGAACGCTGAATCCGTCGCCGGCAAAGCCGACCGCGTCCTCGCCGTTGGCCAGCCATTCACAGGTCATGCCGTGCCGCGTCAGGTTGGCGACCATGCGCTGCGCCAGTTCGGCCTCGTCTTCCACGATCAGGATTCGCATCGCCGGTTCCTGACAGGATTCTGACAGGATGCGAAGCTAGTTGCTGCACTCGCGAACAGGATCGGGGGCGCTGCGATGGTTGGAAATCGGCATTGGCCGCTGCTGGCGCTGCTTGGCGCGCTGGCGGGCTGTGGCGGGGGTGATGGCACCGCTGGCAATGCCGCCGCACCCGAATCCGCCAACGACGCCGCGCCGGCCGCCGCCCCGGCGGGAACGCTGCGGCTGACCGCGGCGGAGGCGGCGCGGATCGGCGTGCGCTTCGCCGCGGTCGAGGCGGTCGATGCGCTGCCGATCGCCACCGTCCCGGCGACGCTGGCGCCGCCGCCCAACGCGCGCGTCGCGGTCGCCGCGGTCATCCCCGGCGTCGTCACCCGCACCCTGGTGGTCGAGGGCGACAGCGTGCGCGCCGGTCAGCCGCTGGCGGTGATCGCCGCGCGTGAGATGTTCACGCTGGCCGCCGGGATCGAGCAGGCCTCCGCCCGTGTCGCGGTGGCGCGCGCCAACGAACGCCGCCTCGGCCAGCTCGCGCGCGAAGGCATCATCGCCGGCGCTCGCGCCGACGAGGCGCGCGCCGCGCTGCGCGAGGCGAGCGCCGAACTCAACGAACAGCGCCGGATCGTGCGGCTGGTAAACGGCGCCCCGGAAAAGGGCAGCTACACGCTGACCGCGCCGATCGCCGGCAAGATCACCACCGCGTCGATCCAGACCGGCAGTCCGGTCAGCGAGGCGACCTCGGCCTATGTGATCGACGCGGCCAGCCGCTACGAACTGACCGCGCAATTGCCCGAACGGCTGATCGGGCAGGTCCGCCCCGGCATGGCGGTGCGGCTGCCCGGCGACGTGCGCGGCGAGGTGACCAGCGTCGGCAGCGTGATCGACCCGCACACCCGCTCGGCGACGCTGCGCGCGCGCATTCCGGCCGGCGAGGGCGTGGTTTCAGGCCGCGCGGTGCCGGCGACGCTGTTCGCGCCGGCGCCGGCGGGGGCGATCGTCGTCCCGGCGGCTGCGGTGGTTGACGTCGACGGAAAGCCCAGCGTGTTCGTCCGCACCGCCGATGGTGTCGCGGTGCGCGCGGTGGAGACCGGCGATCAGGCGGACGGCGGTGTCGTGATCCGCGCCGGCTTGCGTCCGGGCGATCGGATCGCCGTGGCGGGGATGAGCGAACTCAAGTCGATCGCGGGCCAGGACTGATGCTGCGCGCGCTGGTCGCCTGGTCGCTGTCGTATCGCCTGTTCGTGCTGGCGCTCACGCTGTGCGTCGGCGCGCTCGGCGCGTGGGCCTATGCGACGCTGCCGGTCGACGCCTATCCCAACATCGCCCAAACCCAGGTCAAGGTGATCCTCAAGGCCCCCGGCATGACGCCGGAGGAGGTCGAGACGCGGGTGATCGCCCCGCTTGAGCAGGAAATGCTCGGCCTGCCCAATCAGGCGATGCTGCGATCGACCGCCAAATACGCCATCGCCGACATCACCATCGATTTCGTCGACGGCACCGACATTTATTGGGCGCGGCAACAGGTCGGCGAGCGACTGGCCGGGGCGATGGACGCGGTGCCGGCCGGGGTGACCGGCGGCATGGCGCCGATCTCCACCCCTTTGTCCGACGTGTTCATGTTCACCATCGACGGTCCGCTGTCGCTGTCGGACAAGCGTGAGCTGCTCGACTGGACGATCCGCCCGGCGCTGCGCACGGTGCCCGGCGTCGCCGACGTCAACGCGCTGGGCGGGCACGTCCGCACCTATGAAGTGCGCCCGGACACCGTCGCGCTGGCGGCGGCGCGGCTGTCGGTCGATGATCTGAAGGCGGCGATCGAACGCGGCAACCGCAACGACGGCTCGGGCCGGATCGCGGCGGGGGAAGAGGCGCTGATCGTCCGCGCGGTCGGCGCGATCCGCGACGCCGGCGACATCGAACAGATGGCGGTCACCGCGCGCGAGGGTCGGATCGTCCGCGTCGGCGATGTCGCTACTGTCGGCACCGGATCGCTGACCCGCTACGGCGGCGTCACCGCGCATGGCAAGGGCGAAGCGGTGCAGGGGCTGGTGATGGCGCTGCGCGGCGCCGATGCGCGGCAGGTGGTCGACGGCATCCGCGCGCGCCTTTCCGAACTGGAACAGGGCCTGCCGAAAGGCACCACGCTGACGGTGTTCTACGACCGCTCCGACCTGATCGAACGCGCGGTCGATACCGTGCGCAAGGCGCTGATCGAGGCGACGGTGCTGGTGGTGGTGCTGCTGATCCTGTTCCTGGGGGATTGGCGCGCGGCGGCGATCGTCGCGGCGACGCTGCCGATGGCGGCGCTCACCACCTTCCTGTTCATGCGCGGCATCGGGCTGTCGGCCAATCTGATGAGCCTCGGCGGGCTGGCGATCGCGATCGGCCTGCTGGTCGACGGCGCGGTGGTGGTGGTCGAGAACGTCGTCGACCGGCTCAACCACGCGAAGGATGACACGACGCCGCGCCTCAACGTGGTGTTCCGCGCGACGGCGGAGGTGATCGTGCCGGTGTCGGCGGGGCTCGTCATCATCGCGCTGGTGTTCCTGCCGCTGCTGTCGCTTCAGGGGCTGGAGGGCAAGCTGTTCGCCCCGGTCGCGCTCACCATCATGTTCGCGCTGGCCGGATCGCTGCTGCTCGCGCTGACGCTGGTGCCGGTGCTCGCTTCCTACGGCCTCAAGAGCGGCCACCACGGCGAACCGTGGATCATGAGGAAGCTCGCCCCCGGTTACGCGAAGCTGCTCGGTCTGGCGTTCGCGCGCAAGACGGTGGTCTACGGCGTCGCCGGGGCGGGGCTGGTGCTGGCCGGACTGGCCTATGGCGCGGTCGGCAAGACCTTCATGCCGACGATGGATGAGGGGTCGGTGGTCATCCAGATCGCCAAGCTGCCCACCGTCGGTCTCGATCGCTCGCTGGCGCTGACGACGCGCGTCGAACGCGAACTGATGGCGCAGGTGCCCGAAGTCACCGGGGTGATCTCGCGCACCGGCACCGACGAGATCGGGCTGGACCCGATGGGCCTGAACGAGACCGACCTGTTCGTCACGCTCAAGCCGTCGTCGGAATGGCGCGGCGACCGGACGTTCGTGGTGGCGCAGATGCGCGCGGCGCTGGAGGGGATGCCCGGCTTCGACCCCAGCTTCACCCAGCCGATCGAGATGCGCGTGGCGGAGATGCTGACCGGCGCGCGCGGCGATCTGGCGGTCAAGATCTTCGGCCCCGATCTCGCTACCCTCGCCGATCTGGCGGGCAAGGTGCAGCACGTCCTGCAATCGACGCGCGGCGCGGCAGAGGTGCTGACGGTCGCCAACGATCAGGTCGATTATCTCCAGCTCGACATCGACCGCGCCGCCGCCGGCCGCGCCGGGATGCCGGTCGATCAGTTCCAGGACACGCTGCGCGCGCAGCTGGAGGGATTGCCGGCCGGCATCGTCGCGGAGGGGCAAAAGCGCGTGCCGGTGGTGATCCGCAGCGACGACGGCACGCGCGGCGACGCCACCCGCTTCGCCGACCTTCAGCTGACCACCCCGTTGGGCGAACTGGCGCGGGTCAGCGATCTCGCCCGCGTCGAACATACCCAGGGGCCGATCCGGCTCGATCACGAAAGCGGGTCGCGCTACGCGCTGGTGCAGGCGTTCGTCTCCGGGCGCGACCTGGTCGGCTATGTCGATGAGGCAAAGGCGCGGGTCGCCGATCAGGTCACCCTGCCCGCCGGTTATCGGCTGGTGTGGGGCGGCCAGTTCGAGAACCAGCAGCGCGCGTCGGCGCGTTTGATGCTGGTGATCCCGGCGGCGCTGCTGCTGATCTTCTTCGTCCTGTTCCTCACGCTGCGGTCGATGCGCGGCGCGTTGCTGATCCTCGCCAACATCCCGTTCGCCGCCGTCGGCGGGATCGTCGCGCTGTGGGCGACGGGCGAATATCTGTCGGTGCCAGCCTCGGTCGGGTTCATCGCGCTGCTCGGCATCGCGGTGCTCAACGGCCTCGTCCTCGTCGCCTATTTCCGCCAGTTGCGCGATGACGGCGTGGCGATGGCGCAGGCGGTGCGTATCGGTGCCGAACGGCGGCTGCGGCCGGTGATGATGACCGCCAGCATCACCGCCTTCGGCCTCGTGCCGCTGCTGTTCGCCACCGGCCCCGGATCGGAAATCCAGAAACCGCTGGCGATCGTGGTGATCGGCGGGCTGGTCACGTCGACGCTGCTGACGCTGGTGCTGCTGCCGATCCTCTACGAACGATTCGGCGAAAGCCGCAGGGAGCAGGCCGCATGAGCCGCGTCGCACTCACCTTCTATTGCAGCGCCCATGATGGTGAGGCGGTCGCCGCCGCGGTCCGCGACCGGCTGCACTTGCCTGTCCACCTCAGCCGCCAGGCGGTGCTGGGCCGCGACTTCGGCGATGCGGGGACCGGGGAGCGGGTCGCGGGCACGCTGACGCGCATGGCGGTCGAGGTCGAGCTGCCCGACGACCGCGTCGACGATGCGCTGGCCGCCGCCACCGGCGCGCGCCGGCGGCTGCCGTTCCGCTGGCGCACGGTGGCGATCGTGGACGGGGGGCGCGTGGAATGAAGTGGATATGGTGCCTGCTCGCCGGCGTCGCCGCCCCGGCGGCCGCGCAGACCAGCGACCTGCCGCCGGAGGCGCTGGTGATCCGCGCGCTCGACGCGCAGCCGACGGTCGAGGCCGCCATCGCCCGCGTCGACGCCGCCCGCGCCGAAGGCGACGCGCTGCGCCGCGGGCCGCATGAGGTGACGGTGCAGGGCAGCATGGTGCGACGCTCGGTCGATCGCGATGCCACCTATGCCGAATATGACGCCACCGTCACCCGCGCGTTCCGCCTGCCGGGCAAGGCCGCGCTCGATCGCCGGTCGGGCGCGCTCGGCGTCGATATCGCCGAAAATCGCATGGAGGATGCGCGCCATCAGGCGGCGCTGCAACTCGCCGCGCTGTGGTACGACTGGTTGCTGGCGGAGGAGCTGCACCGCAACGCGGCGGCGCTGATCGCCAACCAGCGCGCGCTGGTCGATGCGACCCGGCACCGCGTCGACGTCCGCGATGCCGCCGAGCTGGAGCTGGAGCAGGCACGCGCCGCGCTGGCGCAGGCCGAGGCGCAGGCGGGTGACGCGATCGCCGCGCGCGACCGCGCCCGCACGCTGCTGGAGGCGCGCTTCCCCGATCTGCCGCTCCCCGCCGATCCGCCGCCACTGCTCGATCCGACCATGCCGCGCGAAAGCCTGGCGGAGCTTCAGCGGCTGATCGTCGCGCGCAGCCATGAAATCGGCGCCGCCGTCGGCGTGGCCGAGCGCCAGTCGGTGATCGCGCGCCGCGCCCGCGCCGATCGCGTCGCGGACCCGTCGTTCGGCGTGCGGCTGTTCAGTGAACGCGGCGGGCAGGAACAGGGCGCGGGGCTGGTCGCGTCGCTGCCGCTGGGCGGCGGGCATCGCCGCGCGCTGGCGGATCAGGCGCGTGCCGGCGCCGCCGCCGCCGCCGCCGAACGGATCGCTGTCGAGCGCGAGATCGCCGGCAACGCCGCCGCCGACGTCGCCGAACTGCGCGCGCGCCAGACGGCGTGGGCGGCGGCGCGCGATGCGGTGGCGCGTGCCGAACAGACCACCGCCTTGACCACGCGGGGGCAACAGATGGGCGCGATCGATCTCGCCGACCGGCTCTACGCCGAACGGCAGGCGAATGAGGTCCGCGCCCAGGAACTCACCGCGCGCGCTGCGGCGGCGCGGCTCATCCTGAAGCTGCGGATCGATTCGCACACGCTGTGGATCGAGTGACGATCAGCTACGGTGGCGCGGCGACCGGACGGGCGTGCGCGGCGGTTTCGCCGCGGCGTCGCTACACCCGAACGGTGATCCCTACGCCGGCGCGGCCAGCTTGAGCAGCGTCAGGTAGCGGTCGGCCAGTTCCAGGTGCAGCCGGCGCGCCATCGGATCGCCGGCACGGGCGGCGACGGCGCGCTCCTGCGCCTCGCGGCGGCGATAATAGGTGATATTGGCTGCGTCAGGCATGGCGGCTTCCCGTCGCGGCGCCGGCGCGACTCGGGGCCGGCGCTGCGGTGCCCGGATATTAACATAAATCGCGCAAATTGTCGTGTGACAGGGCGGCGCAATAGGACAAAATGCCCGCTAGTGCACCGCGATCGGCTGGTTTAGAGGGGCGCGATGAACGAAGAGAAAGTGAGCGTTCGCAAGGTCGACTATTCGCGGGTCTTCTCCCAGGCGATCGACCGTCTGCACGCCGAAGGGCGCTACCGCGTCTTTATCGACATTCTGCGCAACAAGGGCATGTTCCCGAACGCGCGCTGCTTCGCCGGCCATAACGGGCCGAAGCCGATCACCGTCTGGTGCTCCAACGATTACCTCGCGATGGGCCAGCACCCAAAGGTGATCGCGGCGATGGAGGAGGCGCTCCACGACGTCGGCGCCGGATCGGGCGGCACGCGCAACATCGGCGGCAATACCCATTACCATATCGACCTCGAGGCCGAACTCGCCGATCTGCACGGCAAGGAAGGCGCGCTGCTGTTCACCAGCGGCTACGTCTCGAACGAGGCGACGCTGTCGACGCTGGCCAAGGTGCTGCCGGGCTGCATCATCTTTTCCGATGAACTGAACCACGCCTCGATGATCGCCGGCATCCGCCATGCCGGCTGCGAAAAGGCGGTGTGGCGCCACAACGACCTCGCCCATCTCGAGGAACTGCTGGCCGCCGCCGATCCGCAGGCGCCCAAGCTGATCGCGTTCGAGAGCGTCTATTCGATGGACGGCGACGTCGCGCCGATCGCGGCGATCTGCGACCTCGCCGACAGGTATAACGCGCTGACCTACCTCGACGAAGTCCATGCCGTCGGCATGTACGGCGCGCGCGGCGGCGGCATCTCCGATCGCGACGCGGTGGCGGATCGGGTGACGATCATCGAGGGTACGCTGGCCAAGGCGATCGGCGTGATGGGCGGCTATATCGCCGCCGACCAGACGATCATCGACGTGATCCGCAGTTACGCGCCGGGCTTCATCTTCACCACCAGCCTGTCGCCGGTGCTGGTCGCCGGCGCGCTGGCCAGCGTCCGCCACCTCAAGGGATCGAGCGTCGAGCGCGAGGGTCAGCAGGTGGCGGCGGCGGAGCTGAAAGCGATGATGGCCGACGCCGGGCTGCCGGTGCTGCCCAGCACGACGCACATCGTCCCGCTGATGGTCGGCGATCCGGTCAAGGCCAAGCGGATCAGCGACATCCTGCTCGCCGAATATGGCGTCTACGTCCAGCCGATCAATTACCCGACGGTGCCGCGCGGCACCGAACGGCTGCGCTTCACCCCCGGCCCGACCCACGACAGCGCGATGATGCGCGAGCTGGTCGACGCGCTGGTCGAGATATGGGGCCGGCTGGAGCTGCGGCTGGCGGCCTAGGGTCGGAACCCGATTGGAATAGGATCGTGACGGGGCGGATTGTGGCGCCTTGGTTCACGCGAAGCCGCGAAGAAGGTAGATTCGGTTCGCGCGGAGGCGCGGAGGGATCTCGCGTGCCGCACAGCCAGCCGCGCTAGCGGCCTTCAGGCAAGGCGCTCGCCACGAATTTGAATGTCTGACTGACGCGAGACAGCGCGACAAGCGGAACACCTCCGCGCCTCCGCGTCTCCGCGCGAACCAGACTTCTTCTCACCCTTCTTCGCGGCTTCGCAGTTTCGCGGGAGAACAAGACGCCGTGCCCCTGCGAAGGCAGGAACGCCGGGTAATCGAGGACTGCGCCCGCCAACGCTCCCGCCCGCGCGGGCGCATGCCGACGATTCCGCCCTATCCCCGCGCCACCACCGCCACGATCGCCCGCGCCACCTCGGCATGGGTGGCGGCCAGCGTCGCGTCGTCGGCGCGGCTCTCGGTCAGATAGGATGTGACCAGCACCGGCCGGCGCCCGCGGGGCCACAACAGCCCGATATCATTGTTGCTGCCATGCGCCCCGGCACCGGTCTTGTCGGCGGCGCGCCAGCCGGCCGGCAGTCCGGCGCGCAACCGGGTGTCGCCGGTGCGGTTGGCGATCATCCAGCCGATCAGCGTCTGGCGTGATGCCGGGCGCAGCACCCGCCCCAGCGTCAGCGCGTTCAGCGAATGGAGCATCGCCAGCGGGGTGGTGGTATCGCGCGGATCGCCGGGCGACGCTTCGTTCAGGATCGGCTCGATCCGGTCGAGGCGAGTGGTACCGTCACCGATCGCGCGGACGAAGCGCGTCACCCCCGCGGGGCCAGCCACCTGGGTCAGCAGCAGGTTGGCGGCGCCATTGTCGCTCTCGGTCATTGTCGCGTGGCAGAGTTGCGCCAACGTCATCCGCGCGCCGACATGCCGGCTGGTGACCGGCGAATGGCTGACGATGTCGCTGCGCCGCACCGGCAACGTCGCGTCCATCCGCAGCCGGCCCTGGTCGGCGCCGTGCAGCACCGCGCTACTCAATAGAAATTTGAAGGTGCTGCACATCGGAAACCGCTCGTCGCCGCGCTG
>NZ_DATMGG010000115.1:0-19196 GCF_035555815.1 Sphingomonas sp. | reverse complement strand
GCGACGGCTGGGCCAGTGATCCCGACCGAGTCGGATGCCGTCGCCACGCCCGATGCGCCGCTATGGCCATGGTTGCTCGCGGGGCTGGCGTTGATCGCGGCGGTGGGGGCGGGCTTTGCCTGGGGCCGTCGCAGCCGCGAGGCTGCGCTAGCGGGGCGGGGGACGCCGGTGGTCCCCGATCTGCCGCTGGTCCCCACGCCGCCGTTGCGCCCACAGACGCCGGCCGCGCCGCCCGCTGCCCCGACCACCCCCGCCGCAACGCCATCGCCAGCGACTGCTCCCACCACGCCGGCGCCGGTGATCCCGCCTGCCACAAGTCACCCGCTGTCGATCGAGTTCGTCCCGGCCAGCGCCCGTCTGGGCAACGGCACGATCGCGCTCGATTTCGAACTGGTCGTCACCAATAGCGGTACGCAGGCCGCCGATGCGGTGCGCGTCGCGGTGACGATGGTGACCGCCAGCCCCGACCTTGCCCGACAGATTCCCGCCTTCAACGCGACCGCGCCGGGTGGGCCGATGAGCGACCCGGTGACGCTGGCGCCGGGGCAGGGGCACCGCATCGCGGGCCAGCTCGCGCTGCCGGCGGAGGCTATGCACGTCACCCGCGTGGGCGACCGGCCGATGACGGTGCCGGTGGTGCTGGTCCACTTGCGTTGGCGCGGCGGCCTCAGCGTACGCAGCCTGGGCGACGCTTTCCTGATCGGCACCGGCGACGCGAGGGCGGCGCGCCTCGGCCCGATCTGGCTCGACCGCGACCGCAGCTACGCGCCGGTGACGGCGCGGCGATTCGATGTTTAGGGTTGCGGGCTGGGAATGGCCTGAATGGCGGTTCTCTGACGCTCAGGTTCAACGGAGCACAAAGTATAGGGCCGCTGCCAGCACAAACACGAATCCCAGGCAGCCCGACAAGGGTATGCGCGTTCCGACCCGGTCTCCGAAAGGGTCGTGCTCTTCCCTGAATTTGCTCTCGATCGTCCACACCTGCGCGACCAGTGCCTCAATGGATGCAGTTGCCTCTGCTTCGCGACCGCTTTCCTCAAGGTAGCGCAAGAGTAGAGTCTTTAGTTCGTGAGGTCTGACCGGCTCATCGGCGCGTTCTACGACTACGTGGCCTTCGATGGCATAGACGCGGTACGGTTCACCCAGCGGACCGTAGGCAGCCGGATAAATGCCGTTCTCCACGTCGGTGGCTTCAAGAAATCGCTCGGCCGCGGTGGCTGACGGAAACACCAGCAACGGTTCATCGGCGGCGGCAAACACCGCGGCTGCTGGGGCGAACGGAGAGGAGTAGTCGAACTCGTCTACGTGGGCGCTCATGCTCGGATCATACGTCGATAGCGAATGTCCGCAACCGGGGAAAAACTCTCGATGCAGGCCGAACGGTCACCGCCGCAGTCCCGCCGCCCGCTCGTCTCCCCGCAGCGTCAGCACCTCGACCCCGTCCGCCGTCACCGCGACGGTATGCTCGCACTGGGCGGAGAGCTTGCGGTCGGCGGTCACCACGGTCCAGCCGTCGTCCAGCGTTTCCACCTTGCGGGTGCCCTGGTTGATCATCGGTTCGATCGTGAAGGTCATCCCCTCGCGCAGCACCATGCCGGTGCCGGGCTTGCCGAAATGGAGCACCGACGGCTCCTCGTGCATCTCGCGGCCGATGCCGTGCCCGCAATAGTCGCGCACCACCGAATAGCCGCTCTTCTTGGCATGGCGCTCGATCGCGTGGCCGATGTCGCCCAGCCGCGCGCCGGGGCGGACCCGGCCGATGCCCTTCCACATCGCCTCGCGCGTCACCTGCACCAGTCGCCGCGCGGCGGGCGCGACCGCGCCGACCAGATAGGTCTTGCTCGAATCGGCGATGAAGCCGTCCTTCTCCAGCGTGATGTCGAGGTTGATGATGTCGCCGTCGCGGATGATCTCGTCCGCGTCGGGCACGCCGTGGCACACCACGTGGTTGATCGAACAGTTCAGCACATAGCCATAGCCGTACTGTCCCTTGCTGGCCGGGCGCGCGGCGAGGTCGGCGGTGATGAACCGCTCGACCAGGTCGTTGACCGCCATCGTCGACATACCGGCGAGCTGCTGTTCGTCGAGCATCTCGAACACCGACGCCAGCAGCCGGCCCGATACGCGCATCAATGCCAGCTCGTCCGCGGTCTTGATCATGTCAGGCCGCCGCCCGTTCGGTGGCGCGCACCTGTGCCGCCGCCAGCCGCATCGCGACGAGCTCGTTGAACGAAAGGGTGGGATGGGCCTCCGCCAGCATCCCGATCGTCATCCAATATTCGGCCTGGGCATTGATCGACCGGCACATCACCGTGCTCGCGCGGCGCGCCTCCTCATGCAGATCGTCGTCGATCTTCACGATGCCCATTCGGAAACTCCTGTGCTGAGAATATACGAAACGTATATGATCCGTATGGTTAAGTCAAATTGCCGTGCGCTCATCCGGGGAGTGCGAAGCGGAGGCAGGTGATCGCAAATAGAAAAGGGGCGGCCCGTCGCCGGACCGCCCCCCTTCCTGTTGCATCGCGGGGGATGTCTCCCCGCGCGTAGCAGCTTACTTGAGCTCGACGGTCGCGCCGGCTTCCTCGAGCTGCTTCTTGATCTTCTCGGCCTCGTCCTTGCCGATGCCTTCCTTGACGGCCTTCGGCGCCGACTCGACCAGCGTCTTGGCTTCGGTCAGGCCCAGGCCGGTGATCGCGCGGACTTCCTTGATCACGTTGATCTTCTTGCCGCCGTCGCCGGTCAGGATCACGTCGAACTCGGTCTTCTCTTCGGCGGCCGGAGCAGCCGGGCCACCGGCGGCCGGGCCGGCGACGGCGACGGCAGCGGCGGCCGAAACGCCCCACTTCTCTTCGAGCAGCTTCGACAGCTCGGCGGCTTCGAGGACGGTCAGTTCGCTCAGCTGGTCAACCAGCGCATTCAGATCAGCCATGGTAATCTCCAATCAAATTCGGATGAAATATTGTGTTGCCTGCGGCCGCGAAATTACGCGGCTTCCTTGCTTGCATAGGCGTTGAGCACGCGCGCCAGCTGGGCCGCGGGCGCCTGGGTGACAGTCGCGAGCTTGGTCGCCGGAGCAACCAGCAGGCCCACGATCTTGCCACGCAGCTCGTCCAGCGACGGCAGCGAAGCGAGCGCCTTGACGCCCTCCGCGTCGAGCAGCTGCTTGCCCATCGCGCCGCCCACGATTTCGAACTTGTCGTTCGTCTTCGCGAAGTCGACCGCAGCCTTGGCGGCGGCGACCGGATCGGCCGAGGTGGCAAGCGCCGTGGGACCGGTCAGCAGGTCGGAAAGACCCGCGTAATCGGTGCCCTCGAGCGCGATCTTGGCAAGCTTGTTCTTCGAAACCTTGAAGCTCGCGCCGGCGTCGCGCATCTTCGTACGCAGCTGGGTCGACTGGGCGACGGTCAGCCCGAGGTTGCGGGTGACGACCACCACGCCGACCTCGTTGAAGGTGCGGTTCAGCTCGGCAACGGACTCGGCTTTCTGCGAACGATCCATGCCATTCTCCTCAAAATGAGCCGTGTCCCAACGGGGGCACGACCCGGTTCAAGCGCCCGGCCCTTGCGGGTCGAACGCGGCGTGTCCGTGAGTGAGGGGCATGATCGTCATGTGGCCGCGGCAAGCCATGGCCTGACCCGAAGCGCCGTTGTACGGCGCCGTCGGAAAAATCTGTCCCCGTCTTGGCAGGAGATTAAGCCGGGAGGATTCCCGGCGCCTGCTGTCTCGGACGGCACGCACGATCCGGCCGGAACCGGGCCATGCGAACGCGGGCCACTACAGCAATCCGCGCGAAATTCAAGGCCCGTGTCCGTGGGGACGGGCGAGGGGGCGGGCCGATGCCCCCGATCGTGTCGCGAATCCCCGTCGTCCCCGCCTGTGCCTGAGTGAAAGAGGAGTGCCGCTCCTATGGCGCGGTGATCAGCACCACGACGCGCCGGTTCTCGCGCCGGCCGTCGGACGATGCGTTGCTTTCGACCGGATAGCGCGCGCCCAGCCCGACCGTGACGATATCGCCGGCGGCGAACCCGCTGATCTCGAACAGCTGCGCCACCGATTGGGCGCGGCGCTTCGACAGTGTCAGATTGTGGGCGCTCCGGCCGGTATTGTCGGTGTGGCCCTCGATGGTGACGTGGCGGATCGCGACGGCCAGCAGGCCGCGCGCGATGCGGGTGATGGTCGCGGCCTGGGCCGGATCGACGTTGCCCTGGTCCGACGGGAACAACAGCCGGTCGTTCATGCTGAATTCCCAGCCGCGCTCGGTCTGGATGAAGCCCGCCTCGGTCAGCGCGGCGATCTGCGCCGCGCTCCACAGGCCGGGCTGGCGCGCGGTCTGGCACCCCGCGATCATCAGCGCGGCGGCGGCGGTGAAGGCCATCACGAATGACCGGCGGTCCGGGCGGAACATCATTGTCTCCTGATCTTCTGGATCGTGGCCGACGGCGTCGGCTTGGCCGCCAGCATTTCGATATCGGCATGGTGGACCAGCGCGGCGACGTCGGCGCCGTCGTCGGGATAGACCGCCGCGCCCACCGTCAGCGTCATCGTCACTTCCTCGCCCGACGGCAGTGCGATCGGCATCGCCATCAGCGCGCGCAACGCGTCGCGGACGCGCGCCACTGCTTCCGGCCCGCTCGGCGTGGCGAGCAGCATCGCGAATTCATCGCCGCCCAGCCGCGCGGCGATGTCGCCGGCGCGCAGCCCGGCGCGCAGCCGCCGCGCGGTCTCGACCAGCACCGCATCGCCGGCGGCGTGGCCATATTGGTCGTTGATCGCCTTGAATGCGTTGCAATCGGCATAGAGCACGGCGAACGACGCGCCGTCGCTGGCCGCGCGCTCGAGCATCGCCGCCAGCGACTCGTCGAACCGGATGCGGTTGGGCAGGCCGGTCAGCGCGTCGTGCGTCGCCTGGTGGCTCAGCGTCGCGTTCTCGGAGCGCAGGTTGAGCTGCCACCGCTCGAGTTCGGCCAGCAGCGCGTTGAAATCGCTGCTCAGCGCGTCGATCTCGCGGATCGGCGCGTCGGGCGCGCGGCGGTCGAACGCGCGGTCGGCGCGGACGGCATGGGCGACGGCGGCGATCGCGCCCAGCGGCGCGATCACGCTCTGCCGCAGCCGCGCCGCCAGCAGGCCCGCCGCCAGCGCGGTCAGCACCATGCACGCCAGCGTTCCGGCCAGTCCCATGCCGATATAGCCGGCGATGATCCCGGCGTCGCCGCGTACCCGCACCTCGCCGATGACACCGCCATTGTGGTTGACGGGGGCGACGGTCGGGTGCGGAAAGAACAGCCATTCGGCGACCCCGGCGATCGACAGCCGGTGGGGCGGTGCGGCATGCGACAGGCGTGCCAGCGTCCGCCCGGCGCGGTCGACCACCGCGATCTCGGCGACGCCGTCGACGTCGGCCAGCGGGGCGATGCTTTGCCGCGCCGCCTCCGCATCGTCGAACACGATCGCCGGGGCGACGGTGTAGCTGGCGGTCTGCGCGCTCAGCGCCAGATTCTGGCGGGCATAGACGCCCACCGCCGCCAGCCCGCTCAGCAGCACGGTCAGCCCGGTGATGCCCACCGCGAACAGCGTCACGCGGAAATGCACGCGCGACAGCGCCTCGCGCAGCGTCGGCAGTGGCCTGGCCGGGCGGCTCATGACGCGCGCCCGGCGGCGACCAGCAGCACGCGCGGATCGATTCGCACCGTCCCGCGCGAGACCGCGTCGAGGTTGAGCTGGAAGGTGGCGCTGCTCCCCGCCACGCGCAGGCAGACCATCGTCCCGTCGCGGCAGCGCGGGTCCGATTCGGCGATCGACAGCACGCCGCGCCCGCGCAGCGCGCGGATCGTCTGCTCGCGCACCGGTGCCGGCAGCTTGCCGATGTAGAGGATATCACAGCCGGTGGTCGCCGCGCCGGCGTCGATCGTCTGGACGCTGATCGCGCGGCCGGCGGTCGTGCTCGCGTCGCCGAGTTGCGCGGCGTGGCGGGCGGTGCCGGTGACGCACAGCCGCAGCGTCGCCACCTGCGTCGGCCAGCGCGTATAGCTGATGATCCCGCCGACGATCCGTGCCACCGCCCGCGCCTCGTTGCCGGGGGCGAAGTTTATCTCGGCGGCGGTGGGCGGGGGGGCGGTATCGGAATTGAGCGTGCTGATGGCCAGCGCGATCACCGCAAAGACTATCGTTCCGCTTTCCACACACTCGAACCCCTTGATCCGATCGATACCGAAATGGGCACGGCGTGGCCAGCCCCTCTCTACCGCGCGGCGCGATCGAGAGGGGCTGGCGGTTGGGAGGAAAAGGGCCGGTCCGGTCGCGGCGGGTGGTCAAGCCGCGCCGGACGGTCCGCTACTTGACCTGGGCGTCGTCCGCCGCGGCGGCATTCTCGCCGCCCGCGCCGCGATCGACCCGCGCGGTCATCCCGACCGCGTCTGCGTCGTCGTACATCTGCGCGTCGGCGGTACGGTCATCGCGGACGGTCGGCGCGGGCGGGGTGATGTTGGTCAACGGCGCCTCGACCGGGGCTTCGTTCACCACCGGCGGCTCCTCGTTGATCACCTCCTCGACCGTCGCATTCTCCTCGACATCGTTGGGGGCTTCGGGCTGCGATCCCGAGCAGGCGGCGAGCGTCAGGGCGAGCGCGGTGGTGGCGGCAAGGGCGATACGACGGGTGTTCAAGGCAAGTCTCCTCAATTGGCGATGGCGGCCTGGGCGGCCGAACGTTTCTCGATCTTGTCGGCCAGCAGCTTGTCCCATCCATAGGGATCGCCGCGGAAATTCATCGTGCCGTTGCCGCTGGCAAAGGCGGTCCAGTACAGCAGATAGACCGCGACCTGCCGGCTCAGCTGGACGCGCTGCGTCTTGCCGGTGTCGATCGCCGCCTGGATCTGCGCCTCGCCCCACGCCGGGTCGGTGCGCAGCAGCAGCTCGGCCAGCTCGCCGGGCCGCTCCAGTCGCACGCAGCCGTGGCTGTCGAGCCGGTCGAAGCTGGCGAACTTGCCCCGGCTGGGCGTGTCGTGGAGGTAGACGGCATAGGGATTGTTGAAGTCGAACTTGTAGCGGCCCAGCGCGCTCTGCGGCCCGGCGGCCTGTTGCAGCCGCTTCGACGGGCCTTCGCCGATCACCTTGTAGCCATGCGCCTTCAGATAGGCCGGGCCCTTGGGCCACAGCTCCTTGGCGGCGATCCCGCTCGGCACGTTCCACGGCGGGTTGAGCACGATCGAATGGATCATCGATTGCAGCATCGGAGTCTCGTTGCCCGGCCGTCCGGTCACGCCGCGCATCGACATGATCGGATTGTCGCCCTCGAACACCGTCATCACCGCCGCGGCGATGTTCACCTGGATACGGTCCTTGGGCAGCTCGGCGGGCAGCCAGCGCCACCGTTCCATATTGGCCATGATCTGGCGCACGCGGTCGGCGGCGGGGACATTGAGCGCGCCGATCGTCCCGGTCGACACCACCCCGGTGGGGTTCAGGCCATAGCGGCGCTGGGCGCGCACCACCGCCTCCTTCAATTCGGCGTCGAAGCTGTCGCCGGTCTTGGCCACCTGGCTGTCCTCGACCGCCAGCCGCTGGCGCAGCGCCGCGACGCGCGCGCCGGATGCGCCCAGCGCCATGTCCGGCCCCGCCGGCACCGCTTTCCAGCCACCCGCCGCGACGATCGCGCGATAGGTGTCGAGCCCCTTCTGCAACCCGTCATAGCCGGCATAGGGCGGTGGCAATTGCGCGATCCAGGACGCCAGCCGATTGTTCGTCACCGCTGCGGCGAAGCCGGGCAGCGGATCCTAGGCGACCGGGCGCAGCCCCCAGTCCTCGATGAAATCGGCGCTGTCGAGGCGCCCCGAATGGACCGCCCGCGCATAATCCAGCGCGGCGCGGACCAGCGTGTCGCTGTCGGTGGCGGTCTCGCGAGCGTCGGCGGCGGCATAGCGCAGCCCCTGCGTTATCCGGCCCTGGTTGAGCATCGTCGTAATCTGCGCCGCCTGTTCCGCGCTCAGCCGGGGCAGCGGTGCGGCCGGCAGCGTCTGCACCACCGGCGGTGGCACCGGCGTGTTCTGCGGCGGCGTGGAGGTGGTCGCCGCGGGCGGCGGGGTCTGCATCGCCGGGGGCAGGATCGATTGCGGCTTCGGCGTCTGCTGTTGCTGTCCGTGGGCCGGCGCGGCCAGCAGCATCGCGGGCACCAGCGCGGCGCGCGTCACCCGGCCCGCGCCCCCGAATTTTGTCGATATCGTCAAAGCTTACTCCCGGATCGGCGTCGGGGTGCCTTACTCCATTCAGGCGGTTCGCTTCAAAAGGAAAAGTGCCGCGTGGCGCCGCCTCGCCTCAAACCCGCGCGTCGACCCATGCCAGGATGTCGGCGATCACCCCCTCCTTGCCGATGTCGGCCAGCAAGTCGTGATAATGGCCGTCGTACAGCTTCAGCGTCTTGTCCGTCGCGCCGACGGTGTCGAAGAAGAACTGGCTGCCCTGCCATTTGGTCGCATGGTCGGCGGTGCCGTGCAGGATCAGCACCGGCAGGGTGATCCGGGGAAACGCCGTGCGCAGCGCGTCATCCGCGCGTGCCATCTCCGCCACCGTCCGCGTCGGCTGCACCTCGTCGGCGATCAGCGGATCGGCGTCCATCATCGCGACATGCGCCGGATCGCGCGAGAAATCGGCGTTCTTCAGCTTCAGCACGTGCGCGTGCGGGAACAGGTGGCTCAACCCCCTCAGCGCGGCCAGCGCAAAAGCGGGCGCCGGCACCTGAAAGGCGAAGCTCTCGCAGATCAGCCCCGCCACCGCGCGCGGATGCGCCAGCACATAGCCGCAGGCGATCACCCCGCCGGCGCTGTGGCCGAGCAGGAAGGTTTTCAGCCCCGGATGGTCGCGCCCGGCGCGATCGAACGCCAGCTGGAGGTCGGCGACATAATCGTCGAAATCCTCAACATAATAGCGTTCGCCGTCCGATTGCCCGCGCCCGCGCAGGTCGACCGCGTAACAGGCATAGCCCGCCGCCGTGAACCGCTCGGCCGCCCATTCCATATGGCCACCGTGTGCGTTGAAGCCATGCTGGAGGATCACGACCGCTTTCGGCGCGCCGTCGGGTTGCCAGGAACGCAGATGGATGCCCAGTCCGTTCGCCTGCTCGATCCGCTCGTCGGCCATATGCGGTGCCCTTTGCGTGGGAAGCGGCATTCTATCACGATTGTGACGGCGACGGAATGAGAAACGCCCGCGCGCCTGCTATCGCGCCAGCCGTGCCAGCGTTTCGTCGAGCGTCTGCAGGAATCGCGAGCGATCGGCCTTGGCGAAGGGTGCGGGTCCCCCGATCTGGTCGCCGCCCGCGCGCAGATCGGCCATGATCGCGCGGGTGGCGATCGCGCCGCCGATCGACGCGGTGGTAAACGGCTTGCCGTTCGGCGCGATCACCGCCGCGCCGGCCTTCAGGCAACGATCGGCGAGCAGGATGTCGGCGGTCACCACCACCGTCCGCGCCGTCGCGCGCTCCGCGATCCAGTCGTCGGCGGCATCGAACCCGTCGCTCACCACCACCCGCGCGATCAGCGGGTGGTCGGGGATGCGGATATGCGCATTGGCGACGATCGTCACCGCGATGCCGCGCCGCCACGCCACCTTGTAGACCTCGTCCTTGACCGGGCAGGCGTCGGCGTCGACCAGGATGCGCGGCGCCTCGCTCACGGGCGGCGGTGCTTGGCCCCGCCGTGGATCGGACGGCCGCGATGGGTCGGCTTGCCCGGATGGGGCTTGGCATAATGGCGCGGTGCCGCACCGTTATCGCCGCGCGTGCCGGGCGGGGGCGGGCCATCGGCGATCTCGATGCGCACGCCGCTTTCGTCCTCGCCCTCGGCATCGGCGGTCTTGGCCACCGCCGTCGCGAATTTCTGTGCCAGCGCGCGCGGCACCTGGAACCGGGTCTCCCCCGCGCCGATGCGGATCGCGCCGATCTCCGATTTGGTGACGTGCCCGCGCCGGCAGATCAGCGGCAGGATCCATCGCGGATCGGCGTTCTGCCGCCGGCCGATGTTCATGCGGAACCACACGATATCGTCGAATCCGGCGCGGTGGACCGGCGCCCCCTTGTTGTCCGCCGCCGGCGCGCGGTCGATCAGCTCCTCGGGCGCCGGCATCGTCGCGCGATGCGCCTGCACCAGCGCGGCGGCGATCTCGATCGGGGTGCGCTGCCGCAGCAGCTCCTCGGCGACCGCGCGGTCGTCGTCGTCGATCTCGACGGGCGCCATCAGCGCGGCCATCATCCGTTCGCGATCCTTGGCGCGGATGTCCTCGGCGCCGGGCACGGGCAGCCATTCGACCGCGATCCGCGCCTGCTTCAGCATCATCTCGACCCGGCGGCGGCGCGGGTAGGGGACGACCAGCACCGCGGTGCCCTTTTTCCCCGCGCGGCCGGTGCGTCCGGACCGATGCTGCAACGTCTCCGCGTCGCGTGGCAGTTCGACGTGGACCACCAGGCTGAGCGTCGGCAGGTCGATGCCGCGCGCGGCGACATCGGTGGCAACGCACACCCGCGCGCGTCGGTCGCGCAGCGCCTGCAACGCCTGGTTGCGCTCGTTCTGGCTATGCTCGCCCGACAGCGCCACCGCCGCGAAGCCGCGCTCGACCAGGCTGGCGTGCAGGTGGCGGACGTTGTCGCGCGTCGCGCAGAACAGCATCGCCGTTTCCGCCTCGTGGAATCGTAGCAGGTTGATGACCGCATGTTCGATGTCCGAGGGGGCGACGGTGATCGCCTGATAGGCGATGTCGCCGTGCCCGCGATCTTCCCCCACGGTCGAAATGCGAACGGCGTCGCGCTGGTAGCGCTTGGCTAGCGCAACGATCGGGCGCGGCATGGTGGCGGAGAACAACAGCGTACGGCGCTCGCCCGGCGTCGCGTCGAGCAGCGCCTCCAGCTCCTCGCGAAAGCCCATGTCGAGCATCTCGTCGGCCTCGTCGAGCACGGCGGCGCGCACCGCGCTCAGGTCCAGCGCGCCGCGCTCGACATGGTCGCGCAGCCGCCCCGGCGTGCCGACGACGATGTGCGTGCCGTGCGACAGCGTCCGCCGCTCGCGCGACGGGTCCATGCCGCCCACACAGGTCGCGACTCGCGCGCCGGCGGTGGCGTAGAGCCACGACAGCTCCTTCGCCACCTGCAACGCCAGCTCGCGCGTCGGCGCGATCACCAGCGCCAGCGGCAGCCCCGGCGGCGGCAGCGTGCCGTCTGCCAGCAGTTCGTCGGCCATCGCCAGGCCGAACGCGACGGTCTTGCCCGAACCGGTCTGGGCGGAAACGAGCAGGTCGCGGCCGCGCGCGTCGTCCTCGATCACCGCGGCCTGGACCGGGGTCAGCGTTTCATAGCCGCGCGTGGTCAGCGCCTCGGCAAGCGCAGGGGGAAGGTGGGAAAAGGACATCATGCTCGCAAAAATGGGAACGGCGGCGGGCCCGGCAAGGCGCGGGGACCGGGGCGGTTCGGAAAACGGGATTGGCCGCGCCCCTACGCGCTTTCGGGCGATTTGGCAAAAGCGACGCTACGGACGGCCCCGTCCGAGTCCCGCCGTGCCGCGGGATTGCCCCACGGTGCAGGAATAGACGTGTGGACCTTCCTGTTCAGCGATTTGCTGGGCGGGGTCGTCATGGACGACTGTCACAGGCAGTCGTCACGGGCAAGGAAGGCGACGGCGCGGCATCGGCCCGCGCCGTCGGAATACGTTACTTGGGCGACAGCACCATCAGCATCTGGCGGCCTTCCATGCGCGGATAGCTCTCGACCTTCGCCACTTCGGTGGTGTCCGCCGCGACCCGCTGAAGCACGGCCATACCGAGCTGCCCGTGCGACAATTCGCGGCCGCGAAAGCGCAACGTCACCTTGACCTTGTCACCATCGCCGATGAATTCGTGGATCTTCTTCATCTTGGTGTCATAGTCGTGGTCGTCAATGTTCGGACGCATCTTGATCTCCTTGATCTCCTGCGTCTTCTGCGACTTCCGCGCGAGGTTCGCCTTCTTCTGCGCCTCGTACTTGAACTTGCCCACATCGAGGAACTTGGCCACGGGCGGGTCGGCGTTCGGGGACACCTCGACCAGGTCGAGGCCCAGCTCCTGCGCCTGTTCCATCGCCTCGCGCGTGTACATGACACCCAGGTTCTCGCCCTCATGGTCGATCACGCGGACCTTGGGCGACTGGATGAATTCGTTGAACCGGGGGCCGTTCATCGGCGGCGCCTGCATCGGCCGGCGCATCATGGGAGGACGGATAGGTGTAGCTCCTGTAGTGGTTGCCTGGGATTTCCGGTCGCGCATCATAGCTCAAGCGCGACGTGCCGGAAAGACGTCATGCGGGGTTTTGTTCCGCCACCCGTGCGAAGCGCGTGGCGTGTCCCCGACGGCGCCTATACCAGATCGGGTGCCTTCGCCTCCTGCGCAAGGCGTGCCGCCAGATCGTCGAGCGAGATGATCTCCTGCCGGTCGCTGCCCAGCCGGCGCAGCGCGACGGTGCCTTCCTCCGCCTCGCGCTTGCCGACCACCACCAGCGCCGGCACCTTGGCCAGCGAGTGTTCGCGCACCTTGTAGTTGATCTTCTCGTTGCGCAGGTCGGTGTCGACGCGCAGCCCGGCCGCCGCCAGCTTCGCCTGCACCGTGCGGGCGTAATCGTCCGCGTCGGACACGATCGTCGCGACCACCGCCTGCACCGGCGCCAGCCACAAGGGGAAGCGGCCGGCGTGATGCTCGATCAGAATGCCGATGAAACGTTCGAAGCTGCCGAGGATCGCTCGGTGGAGCATGATCGGGCGGTGACGCTCGCCGTCCTCGCCGACATAGCTGGCGTCGAGTCGTTCGGGCAGCACCGTGTCGGTCTGGATCGTGCCGACCTGCCACGTCCGGCCGATCGCGTCGGTCAGGTGGAATTCGAGTTTGGGGGCATAGAAGGCGCCTTCGCCGGGCAACTCTTCCCAGCCATATTCTTCCGTGTTGCGGCCGGTCGCGGCCACCGCGTCGCGCAGCGACTGTTCGGACCAGTCCCACATCGCCTCGCTGCCGAACCGCTTTTCGGGGCGCAGCGCGAGCTTGATCGCGTATTTGTCGAAGCCGAGGTCCTTGTAGACCGCGTCGAGCAGGTCGATGAACTTCGCGACCTCGGACACCAGCTGGTCCTCGCGCACGAAGATGTGCGCGTCGTCCTGCGTGAACTGGCGCACGCGCATGATGCCGTGCAGCGCGCCGTGCGGCTCGTTGCGGTGGCAGCAGCCGAACTCCGCCATGCGGATCGGCAGGTCGCGGTAGCTCTTGATGCCCTGGCGAAAGATCAGCACGTGCGCCGGGCAGTTCATCGGCTTGAGCGCCATCCAGTCGGCGCCCTTGGAAATGATCGGGCCGTCGTCCTCGGTGTTGGGCACCTCGTCGGGGATGACGAACATGTTCTCGCGATATTTGCCCCAGTGGCCCGATTGCTCCCACTGGCGCGCATCCATCACCTGCGGCGTCTTGACCTCGTCATAGCCGGCGGCATCCAGCCGGCGACGCATATAGGCCTCCAGCTGGCGCCAGATGATGTAGCCGTTGGGATGCCAGAACACGCTGCCGTGCGCTTCCTGCTGCAGGTGGAACAGGTCCATCTCCTGCCCGATCTTGCGGTGGTCGCGCTTGCCGGCTTCCTCCAGCATGTGCAGGTGCGCGTCGAGCTGCTTCTTGTTGAGCCAGCCGGTGCCGTAGATGCGGCTGAGCATCGCGTTCTTCTGGTCGCCGCGCCAATAGGCGCCGGAGACGCGCGTCAGCTTGAACGCCTGCGGATCGAGCTTGCCGGTCGAGGCGAGGTGCGGCCCGCGGCACATGTCGAGCCACGCATCGGCGCCGGTGCCGGCCCGGTAGACAGTGAGTTCCTCGCCTTCGGGCAGTTCGACCGCCCATTCGGCCTTGAAGCTCTCCCCCTGCGCGGTCCACCGCTCGATCAGCGCGGCGCGCGACCAGACTTCGCGGATCAGCGGCTGGTCGGCGGCGATGATCCGGCGCATCTCGGCTTCGATGGCCGGCAGTTCCTCCTCGGTGAACGGGCCATGCTCGGCGGTCGGAGCGAAGTCATAGTAGAAGCCGTCGTCGGTGGCGGGGCCAAAGGTGATCTGCGTCCCCGGAAACAGGCTCTGCACCGCTTCCGCCAGCACATGAGCGAAGTCATGCCGCGCCAGTTCGAGGGCGTCGGCCTCATCGCGCGACGTGACCAGCGCGAGTTGCGAATCGCGTTCGAACGGGCGGCCGATGTCGCGCAATTCGCCGTCGACGCGCGCGGCGATCGCCGCCTTGGCCAGCCCCGGTCCGATCGCGGCGGCGATGTCCGCCGGCGTGGTGCCGAGCGGGACCGCGCGAACCGAACCGTCGGGGAGCGTGATCGAGAGCATGTCGTTCATGGGTCTTCCTGCGAATTTGGCGCGCCTATGCACCGGAGAACGCCCGGAGTGAAGCGGCAGGAAGGAGCGGCGCCGTCTCCTCCCCGACCGGGGCGGAGCCTTCGGCGGCTACGTCAAGCGACGCGCGGGCCGAAGTCCCCCCGGCAAACCGGGGTGGTGGTGGTAGTGAGGGCGTAGCCGCGGCGCATCAGCGGGATATAGTCGAACGCGCCGCGCGGCGCCAGTCGGATTGGTCCGGCGCGATCAACGCTGCGCGGCGTCCTGTTCAAGCTGCCAGTGGATGCTGCCCCACAGCCGCTCGGTGTGCGCGCGCACCGAATCGCGCATCGCGGCGTTTTCCGGGGTGCTCGCGTCAAGCTGGCCGATCGCGGCGACGTTCTCGCGACCCAGCCGTTCAGCCTGGGCGACGGCATTGGGATCGATTCGCAGGATCGACAGCCACATGCCCTCTACCGCCAGCCGGAGCGCGATGATCTGGGCCTGGAGTTCGGCATTGTCGTTGGTCATGGACGGGCTTTCGTGGTTCGAAGGGAGAGGGATCAGGCGACGCCGAACGGCACCACCATGTTGAGCGCGGCATGTCCGATGCTGCACCGGCCGAGATAGGGGACGCCCATGTCGCGGCACCAGCGTTCCATCATCTGTTCCAGCGTCTCGCCGAAACTGTCCGGTCCGTCGCCTTCCGGCACGTCGGTCACCGCGCCCAGCCGCACCCCGGCAATGCCGCGCAGTTGGATGGCATTCGCCATCTGGAACAGCATCCGGTCGATCCGATAGTAGGATTCGGACACTTCCTCGATCATCAGGACATGGTCGGTCAGGTCGGGCACCCACGGCGTGCCGAGCATCGCCGTCAGGATCGCCAGATTGAACGCGGCGGCCGGGCGCCCGTCGAGTGCGGGATCAAGCATCCGGCGGTCATGATCGACCAGCCAGCCGAGCGCGCGGCCGACCGCGACCCCGCCGCTCGCTTCACTGACGTTGGTCGCCATCGGTCCGTGGATCGGACGCCCGATCCGCCGGGCATAGAGCGCCCCGAGCAGGAACCCCATGTCGGAAAAGCCCATGTAGCTCTTGGTCCGCGCCGCCGGCCCGAGTTGTGGCATCGCACTGGCGAGAATCCGGTTCGACCCATAGCCGCCGCGTCCGAACCACAGCGCGTCGAAGGCCGGATCATTGGCGTATTTGACGAACGTTTCCGCACGGATCGCGTCCGGGCCGGCAAAATGGCCGGCGAGCATGAAGCTTTGCGGGTCGAACACGATCTCGACCTGCGGATAGTAGAGCGCGGTGAAGGCGGTCACGCGTGCCGCGCCGGCTTCGCTGATCGATCGTGCCGGGGCGCAGACGGCGATACGCATGGTCTCAAAACTCTCCGTTCGCGACGAGCAAAGTGTGCTCGGGACGAACGGAGCGGGCGGGCCTTGCTCCATTCGCCGCCGACGGATAGCCCGCGGCGATGCATTCGGGCAAATCCTACTTCTTCGTCGGCGTCGGCGGCAGCGGCATGATGCCGCTGGCGATGATCCTGGTGCGATCGGGCGCGACCGTCGCCGGATCGGACCGCAGCCTCGACCAGGGCCGCGTCCCCGCCAAGTTCGACGCGCTGCGCGCGCTGGGCGTCGCCTTGTTTCCGCAGGACGGCAGCGGCATCGTCTCGCCCGACCAGATCGTCGTCGCCTCCGCGGCGGTCGAGGCGACCGTGCCCGACATGATCGCCGCCGACCGGGTGGGGGCGGCGCGGATGAGCCGGGCGGAACTGCTCACCGCGCTGTTCAACCGCGCCGCGCTGCCGATCGGGGTGGCGGGGACCAGCGGCAAATCGACGGTCACCGGCATGATCGGCTGGATCCTCCACGCCACCGGGCGCGATCCGACGGTGATGAACGGCGCGGTGATGAAGAACTTCGCCACCCCCGACGCGCCGTTCGCCAGCGCGCTGGTCGGGCAGGGCGATGCCTTTGTCAGCGAGGTCGATGAGAGCGACGGGTCGATCGCATTGTACCGGCCAACGATCGCGGTGCTCAACAACGTCAGCCTCGACCACAAGTCGCTGGAGGAGCTGCGCACGCTGTTCGGCGATTTCGCGCGCAAGGCGGCGACGGTCGTGGTCAATGTCGGCGACGCCGAGGCGGCGGCTCCGGCGAGCGGGCTGGATCGCGAACGGCTGGTCACCTTCGCGGTGGAGGGCATGGCAGACCTGGTGGCCACCAACCTGCGCCCGCAGCCGTTCGCGATCGACTTCGATTTGACGATGGACGGGGAGAGCGTGCCGGTACGGCTGGGGGTGCCCGGCCGTCACAACGTCGCCAACGCGCTGGCGGCGATCGGCGCGGCGATCGCGGCGGGGGTGCCGCGCGACGATGCGGTGCGGGCGATCGCGGGCTTCACCGGCCTGCGCCGCCGGTTCGAATTGGTCGGGGAGGGCGGCGGCGTCGCGGTGATCGACGATTTCGGCCACAACCCCGACAAGATCGCCGCGACGCTGGCGACGCTGCACGCCTTTCCCGGACGGCTGCTCGTGCTGTTCCAGCCGCACGGCTATGGCCCGTTGAAGGCGATGCGGCGCGAACTGGTCGCGACCTTCGCCGCCGGCCTCGGCGCGGAAGACCAGCTGGTGCTGCCCGATCCGGTCTATATGGGCGGCACCGTCACGCGGGAGGTGACCAGCGCCGACATCGCCGCCGACATCGCCGCCGCCGGGGGTGACGCGCGGCACATCCCCGACCGCGCCGCCGCCGCCGCGCATCTGGTCGCGACGGCGCGGCCCGGCGACCGTATCGTGGTGATGGGCGCGCGTGACGATACGCTCAGTCTGCTCGCGGCGGAAATGGTGGAGCGGCTGCGGGGGTAGCGGCGCGTCGTTCCGCGACGTGGCGCGGGTTCGGCCGGATTTCCGCCACCCGCGCGACGACCCGCACCGTCTCGGTGCCAAATGCCCCTTGCGTTTGCCAGGCACGCCCCCGCCGTCCCTTGGGTCACCGGTCGCTATGCGTGGGTCATGCGTGAAGAATGACCGGTCGCTTCGACGTAGCATCGAGGTTCACGCCGCCTGGTCGATGACATGATCCAGCGTAAAGAGCGGGCGGCGAGCGGCCTTCCGCTTCGACCGATAATCGATGCGCGCCCTTTCCTTCACGTGCGAAAGTCGTTTCGCGCAACGCCACCTCGCCAAAGCGAACGCGGGCGGCGATTGCATCGCCGCAACGCCATGAGATAAGGGCCTGAATTCATCATATTGGAACCTTGATGCCCCAGTCCGCAGGTCCGAACCACGCGCCATGGATTTATGGCGGCATCGCCGTGCTTCTCGCAATTCCGTTCGGTGCCAATTTGATGTTCCCGTTGGGAACGGCGGTCTGGGTCGCCTATTTCCTGCCGACGGTACTGGCGTATTTCGCGAACCGTCCGCCAGCGCCGCTTGCCGTTGCGGCAGCGGCGACCGTTCTGACGATCTTGGGGGTTTTTCTGGCACCATCGGGTGTCGATCCGCAGATAGCGATCATCAATCGTTCGATCGGCATTGCGACAACCTGGATTCTGGCGATCACCGGGTTTCTGTTCATTCGCAACCGTATCGCGATCGCGCATCAGGAATGGCTTCAGGCAGGACAGGTCGGACTCGCGGAAGCGGTGAGCGGCGAGCAGTCGCTCGATAATCTGGCGATCAATTCGCTTCGCTTCCTGGCGGAATATCTCGATGCGCAGGCGGGCGCGCTGTTCATTCGGAATGGTGAGGGGTTCCGGCGCCACGCAACCTACGGCGTTCCCGAGGACGCATCCATTCCCGACCGGTTCGCCGCAGGAGACGGGCTGTTGGGGCAGGCGGCGACCGACCGGCGGAATTTCGTGCTCAGCGATGTTCCCGACGATTATCTGTATTTCGGATCGGCGCTGGGCAAGGCGAAACCCCTTCATCTCGTGATCTCGACGGCGGGGGCCGATGATACGGTCACCGCGGTGATCGAACTTGGCTTTCGCGGCGGCGACACGGCGCCGGCGCTCGCCCTGCTTGAACGGACCTCGGAATTGCTTGGCGTAGCCATCCGGTCGGGCAAATACCGTGCCCAGCTCCGCGAATTGCTCGAGGAGACCCAGCAACAGGCCGAAGAGCTTCAGGTGCAGAGCGAGGAACTGCGCGCCAACAACGACGAATTGGAAACGCAGAGCCGGCGCCTTCAGGAGTCGCAGACGAGACTCGAGGCGCAGCAATCCGAGCTGGAAGAGAATAATGCCCAGCTCGAGCTGCAGACGCGCGAACTCGAGGAACAGCGCGACGGGCTTCAGCGCGCCGAAGCGTCGCTCAGGAACCAGGCGAGCGCCCTTGAGCAGGCGAGCCGCTACAAGTCGGAATTCCTGGCCAATATGAGCCACGAGCTGCGCACGCCGCTCAATTCGCTGCTGATCATGGCTCGGTTGCTGGCGGAAAATCGCGCGGGCAACCTGAACGCGGATCAGGTCAAACATGCCGAAACGATCGAGACGTCGGGCAACGACCTGCTCGCGCTGATCAACGACATATTGGATATTTCGAAGATTGAGGCCGGCAAGGTCGAGCTTCATCCGCGCCGCATCGACATCGCCGCGATGTTCGACAAGCTCAAGGCGGGATTCGAGGCGTCGGCGCAGGCCAAGCAACTGACCTTCACCACCGCCATCGTACCGGGCACGCCGAGCGAGATGGAATCCGACCCGCAGCGGCTGGAACAGATACTCAAGAATTTCCTGTCCAACGCCATCAAGTTCACCGAGAAGGGCGAAGTCTCGCTCGGCGTGAAGCGGCGGCCCGACGAGCGGCTCGAATTCGTCGTCCGCGAC
>NZ_DATMGG010000114.1:0-9570 GCF_035555815.1 Sphingomonas sp. | reverse complement strand
GCGGCAGGCGGCAGGGAAGGGACGACCACGTCGGGTACCTGGGCGGGGTTCGGCACCTCTATGGCGGTGCGGATGAAGATCCGCTCAACCCTTGCCACCCTCCGCGTCGGCTGTGGGCGCGCGACGACCAGTACTCCGGCCAGCCACGGCCCAGATGTTGGGGGTGGCGGTGACCCGGCCGGGTCGCGCTATTGGCTGGTCAGCTTCATCAGCACGATGCCGGCGAGGATCAGCAGAGCTGCGACGATCCGCGCGGCGCTGACCGATTCGCCCATGAAGGCGATGCCGACCACGAACGCGCCGACCGCGCCGATGCCGGTCCACACCGTATAGTCGGTGCCGAGAGGCAGGGTGCGCATCGCGGCGGCGAGAAGCGCGAAGCTGGCGATCAGCGTGACCGCCATGACCGTCGTCGGCAACGGGCGGGAGAAGCCGTGCGACAGCTTCATCGCGGACGCCCAGATAATTTCGAGCACACCAGCGGAAATGAGTAAAATCCACGCCATGACGACGTCTCCCTGAAGACGCCGGGCCGTCCCGGACCTGGACCCTCGGCAAGGGGGAGGGCGTGGCCTCGCATCCGCAATCTAGGGTGCACACCGCCGCACGGCAATATCGCCGTTGGCGTCAAGGTGAGGTCCCACCGATCGGGATCGCCATGGCGCGGGCGCGCCCGCTGCGATCTAGCCGTCCCGCGCGCCGCGCTGGATCGCGTTGCCCGGCCCCGACGCGGCGCACCGCGAAGCCGTGTAGAGCCAGAGAACTGGATGCCGGAACTGAACGTCGACCCGCCCTAGTTTCCCAGCTTGTCGCGCAGCGCGGCAAGACCGCCGAACGGCCCCGCTTCCTCCTCACTGATCACGCCCGCCTGCTTGAGCGCAGCAGCGGCGCCGGGGCTGCGCGGGAACGGATCGAGCGACAGCAGCAGCGTCTCCGCCGCTGCTTCCCCCAGATCGATCGCGCTGCCGGTGAAGAACACCGTGTCGCAATCGTCGGCGTCGAGGTCGACCTCGTCGGCGGCACCGTCGGGTTCCGGCAGGAAACGCAGCGCGAAATCCTCCTCGATCCGGACCGGCAGCGGCGCTTCGGTGACGACGCACGCCTGCGTCACCGCCGCCGACAGATGTCCGCGCGCGACGATTCCTGTAGGATCGCGGCGCAGGATGAAGCTGGCGTCGAGCCGATCGATCGCGATCAGGCCGAACCGCGTCGCCAGCGCGGTGCGTTCGGAAGGCTCGGCGGAGACGGTAGTGCCGACATCGCCCGCGCCGATCGCGTCGAGCCGGTAGGGCCGGGAAAATTCGGGCGCCGCGTTCATGGCAACCGCCCCGCCGCCAGATCCGCGAACGCCGTCGTCGCCAGCGCGCGGTTGAATGTCATCAGCCCGTCGCGGACATGCGTCAACGCCGCCGGTGCGGGCGAGTGATCGCGATAGAGGTTGCGGACCAGCGCGGTGTCGATCGATCCGGAGGCCAGCCCTGCGCGATAGGCGCCCAGCCGGCCCCCCAACATGCTCATCATCCGCCCGATATGCTTGCCGACGGTGACGTCGCCGATCCCGATCTCGCGCAATTGCGGGTCCATATCGTCGACGAAACGTTCCGCCAGCGCGACGCCGGTGGCCTCCGCACCCGGCTCGGCTTCCAGCCGCAGCAGAACGAGCGAGAGAATCGCCGCGATCATATCGAACCGCCCGTCGATGCTGTCGGCCACGCCACCGGCGACATACCAATGCGATTCGCGCCCGCGCGCGACCACCGCCGCATAGAGCGCGGTCGCTTCATCCTGTTTTCGGCCCAGCAGCCGATCGATCCATCCCACGTCCAACGCCCTTGAAAAATGCGGCGGCTTGTTCGCCGCTGCGTCACCGCATATTGAGGCGAGCGACGAAGGATGCAAATCCCGCGTCGGTATCGTCCCGGAGAGTTGCATGTCCCGTCCCGCCGCCATCCTGCTTATCGCCGCCGCCGCGGGGCTTGCGGGCGCCTGCACGCCCTTGCGTGGGCACCAGGGCTATGTGGTCGATGCCGACCTCGTCAATTCGGTCCAGGCCGGAGTCGACAATCGCGATTCGGTGGCGCGGGTGCTGGGCAGGCCGACGATCGCCGGGCAGTTCAACGATCGCGACTGGTATTATGTCGCGCGCGATACCCGCAATCTGGCGTTCAACAGCCCGCGCCCGGTGCGTCAGGTGACCATCCACGTCAATTTCGACGCCAATGGCACGGTGACCGCGATCAACCGCACCGGGATCGAACAGGTCGCGTCGATCAGCCCGATGAGCGACAAGACGCCGACGCTGGGCCGCAAGCGCGGATTCTTCCAGGACCTGTTCGGCAACATCGGCACGGTCGGCGCCGGTGCCGGTGCGCCGGCGGGCGGCAACGGTCCCTGATTCGGCTTTCAATTGCCTGACAACCGCGTTCGACCGTGGTTCAAATTGCACCCTCCATACGTTGAAGGACCGATGCGGCATTCGAGCCGCACTGGAACTGAAGGAGGAATTTATGCGCAAGGTCATGATGACGGCGCTGATCGCGGCGGTGGCGATGCCGGCCATGGCGCCGGTTGCCGCCAGCGCACAGTCGCGTGGGGAGATCCGGCGCGACGCGCAGGACGTCCGGCAGCAGCAGCGCGAGCTGCGCGACGCCCAGCGCCGGGGCGATCCCCGCGATATCCGCAACGAGCGCCGCGACGTGCGTGATGCCCGGCAGGAATTGCGCGAGGACGTGAACGACCGCAATCGCCGTTGGGGACGTGACGACTGGCGCGGCAACCGCGACCGCAATCGCGCGCTCTATGCCCGTGGCAACTGGCGCGCGCCGTTCCGCTACAACAGTTTTCGCACCGGCGTGCGGATCGCACCGAACTATTATGGATCGCGCTACTGGATCAGCGACCCGTGGCGCTATCACCTGCCGCCGGCCGGCAGCTATCAGCGCTGGGTCCGCCATTATGACGACGTGATCCTGGTCGACACCCGTCGCGGTGTGGTGGTCGACGTGATCCGCGGCTTCTACCGTTAAGGGGTAAGCCCTTCCCGTTCGGCCGCGTCGCAGATAAGCGGCGGCGCGGCCGGGCGCCGGGAGGGACGCCGATCCCGAAAGGGGTGGGACCGCCAGGCGCAACGCGCAGGCCGCGCTTTGGTTCGTCTGGCCGCCCAGTGTTCAGGTGATTGTCCAGCGGGTGTGTGGCGGCCGCTACAGCCAAAGGCTGATCGTTGCCGCATTGTTGCGCGACGGACACAACGGGCCGGAAATCTCTCCACACCATCGTTTCCTGGTTGTGCAGTGCAATATCATCGTGCACATCCGGGGCGTCCGGCAAATCGCGCGCACGACGACGCGGTATCCGGGCACGCAGGCGGGAACCATCGACCCATTCAAGGAGTCTCTCGATGCGTTTCTCGACTCTCGCGCTCGGCTCGATCGCGTTCCTCGCTGCCTCTCCCGCCATCGCGCAGGACGAGACGGCCCCGCCAAAGCCGATCACTGTGACCGGCGGCGTCACCCTCGTCACCGATTATCGTTTCCGTGGCGCGACCCAGACCAACGAAGGTCCGGCGGTGCAGGGCACCGTCAACGTCAACCACGCCTCGGGGCTGTATGCCGGCACCTTCCTGTCGTCGATCGATGGCGGGGCGGACGGCAGCACACCCGCGCTGACCAACTATGGCGGGGTCGAGGTCGACCTGTATGGCGGCTTCACCAAGACGCTGCCCAGCGGCCTCGGCTTCGACGTCGGCCTGCTCTATTACTGGTATGCGGACGGCGCGAAGAGCGTGAACACCGATTTCTTCGAGCCCTATGCGTCCGTCAACTACACGCTGGGGCCGGCGAATGTGAAGGTCGGCGCCAATTATGCGTGGGGCGGGCAGAGCGGGCTCGATTTCACCACCGGCAAGGACGACAGCCTGTATATCTATGGCGAACTGGGCGTCGGCATCCCCAGCACGCCGGTGACGCTGAAGGGCCATCTGGGCCGCAGCGACGGCTCGCTCGGGCTGCTCAATCCGGGGGCGGATGACAGTTACACCGACTGGTCGATCACCGCGGAAGCGGTCGGCGGGCCGTTCAAGGCCGGGGTCAGCTATGTCGACACCGACATCAGCAACGGCGCGGTGCCCGGCATCGGCCATTTCGCGCAGCGGCTCGGCCGTGGCTCGACGGTGCTTGGCTACATTGGCTTCAGCTTCTGACGATGTCTGTCAGGTGAACCGATCGACGGCGGCGTCCCGATGGGCGCCGCCGTTTTTCGTTTCCGGCTTTCGTTACTGGCCCCCGGCGCTCGCGCGGGCCGACTGGCCGTCGCCTTCCGGCGCGGCGATGATGTCGCGGGTGGTCGATCCCTTGTCGACGACATTGGTCTGCGGATCGCCCGCGCCCGAACGGATGCCGGCGTCGGCGATGTCGCGGCCGGCGGCGTTGAGCGCGCTGGTCTCACTGTTGCTGCGCGGAGCGGTGCCGCCGAACAGCGCATCGAGCGCCTGGTTGGCGGGGCCGGTATCCTGCGGACGCGGCGCGCCCGGTTGTGGCGGCGTCAGCGCGAAATCGGGGGGGATCACCAGCGGAGCCTGCCGCGCGACGGCGAATTCGTCGGGCCGGGCGCGATCATAGCCGCGATTGCCGCAGCCGGTGAGCGCGACCGCGGCGATGCCGACGGCGGCGAGGGTCAGGGCCTTACGCATTCAAACTCTCCCGAGGAGCAGGCTTCTCGCGCACGAACAGCGCGCGCGCGAGCAGGATCAATACGCCGATGGTAATCGCGGCGTCGGCGACATTGAAGACCAAAAACGGCTGCCAGTCGCCGAAGTGGAGGTCGGCGTAATCGACGACATAGCCCAGCCGCACCCGATCGAGGATGTTGCCGAGCGCGCCGCCGAGCACCAGCCCGAGCGCGATCAGGTCGACGCGATTGTTCTCCCGCGTCATCCACCACGCGACGCCGCCGGCGATCACCGCGGTCAGCGCGACCAGCGCCCAGCGCATCGCATCGCTTTCGGCGCGCAGCATCCCCAGCGACACGCCGACGTTCTGGACGAAGCGCAGGTCGAAGATCGGCAGGACGGTGAGCGATTCGCCGGGCACGTCCAGCCCCAGCGTACCGACGACATACCCCTTCACCGCCTGGTCGACGACGAACAGGATGAGGGCGACGATAAAGCCGGTCAGGCGGGCGCGATTCATATCAGTCAACTACTTCGGCGCAGCGGTCGCACAGCGCGCCTTCCTGCGCAACCTCGGGCAGGTGCCGCCAGCAGCGGCCGCACTTTTCGTATCCGGTGCGGGTGACGGTGATCTCCGGCCCCTTGCTCACGCGGGCGACGATGAAAACCTCGGCCAGCCCGGCCTCGTTCAGCAACTCGTCGGGGACGGTGACCTCCGCCTCCAGGCTGGATCGGATCACCTTGTCGCGACGATACGGCTCGATCGCCTCGGTCACCCGCTCGCGCAGGCGGCGGACGTCGGCCCATTCGGTGCCGACCGGGCGATCGGCGGGCAGCCTGGGCAGTTCGGGCCATTCGAGGAAGTGGACCGATCCGTCCTCGCTGGGGAAGCGGGCCTGCCACGTCTCCTCCGCCGTGAACGGGATGATCGGCGCGGCGTAGCGCACCAGCGCGTGGAACAGCACGTCGAGCACGGTGCGATAGGCGCGGCGCTTGGTATCGGCCGGCGCGTCGCAATAGAGCGAATCCTTGCGGATATCGAAGAAGAACGCCGACAGATCGTCCTGTGCGAACTCGGTCAGCGCGCGGGTGTAGCGGTTGAACTCATAGGCCTCCGCCGCCGCGCGCAGCTCGACGTCGAGCTGGCCGAGCCGGTCGAGGACATAGCGTTCGAGGTCGGGCATCTGCGCGACCGGCAGCTTTTCGGCGTCGGTGAACCCGTCGAGCGCGCCCAGCAGGTAGCGGAAGGTGTTGCGCAGCTTGCGATAGGCGTCGCCGGTGCCCGCCAGCACTTCCTTGCCGACGCGGACGTCATCGAAATAATCGGTCTGCGCCACCCACATCCGCAGGATGTCCGCGCCCGATTCGCCGATCACCTTCAACGGATCGACGACGTTGCCGAGGCTCTTCGACATTTTCCGCCCGTTGCCGTCGAGGGCGAAGCCGTGGGTCAGCACCGCGTCATAGGGCGCCCGCCCGCGTGTGCCGCTGCTTTCGAGCAGCGACGACTGGAACCAGCCGCGATGCTGGTCCGATCCTTCCAGATACAGGTTGGCGCGCACGCCCTCGCCGTAACGCGCCTCGATCACGAAGGCGTGGGTGGAGCCGGAATCGAACCACACGTCGAGGATGTCGTTGACCACCTCATAATCCGCGAGGGCGTATTTGGGGCCGAGCAGCGCCTGATGATCGGCGCCGAACCACGCGTCGGCCCCGCCATTGCGGAAGGCGGCGACGATGCGGTCGTTGACCTCGGCATCACGCAGATATTCGCCGGTCTGGCGGTGGACGTAGAGCGCGATCGGCACACCCCACGCGCGCTGGCGGCTGATCACCCAGTCGGGGCGCCCTTCCACCATCGACCGGATGCGGTTCTTGCTGCGCTCCGGCACCCAGCGGGTGCGCTCGATCGAGTCGAGCGCCAGCTCGCGCAGCGTCGGGCCGTTGCCGGAGGCGAAGCCGGCGGTCGGCTCGAACCCGGCGACGCCGTTGAACGCCGGCACCTCGATCGGCTCCATCGTCGTCGCGGTGTCGCTGTCGGCGCGGTCCATAGGGATGAACCACTGCGGCGTCGCGCGGAAGATGATCTTGGCCTTTGAGCGCCACGAATGCGGATAGCTGTGGGCGAAATCGTCCGACGCGGCGAGCAGCGCGCCAGCCGCGCGAAGATCGGTGCAGATCGGGCCGTCCGAAGCGACGAACTTCTTGTTGATGACGCTGCCCTGTCCGCCCAGCCACAGCCAGTCGGGTCGATACATGCCCGCGCCATCGACCGCGAACACCGGGTCGATGCCGTGCGCCTTGCACAGCAGGAAGTCGTCCTCGCCATGATCGGGCGCCATGTGGACGAGGCCGGTGCCGGCGTCGGTGGTGACGAAATTGCCGGGCAGGAACGGGCGGGGCCTCGCGAAGAAACCGCCGAGATGGTGCATCGGGTGACGGGCAACGGCGCCGGCGAGTTGGGAGCCTTTGATCACGGACCATTCCGCGGCCGGCGTATACACGATTTCAGAGCTACCGTCGTCGCGCCGTGCCAGCTCCCTACGCCAACGATCTAGGAATGCCGTTATCAGCGGCTCCGCGATGAGCACCTGCTTGCCATAGAATTTTTCAACTGCGTCGTTCTCTCGAAACTCGCCGCGCTGGTGTGCATCAAGACGCAAATCGACCAAGGCGTAATCGACGTTCTCCCCATACGCCAAAGCCTGGTTCACCGGGATCGTCCACGGCGTGGTCGTCCAGATCACCGCGTGCGCGCCGACCAGTTCGGGCGCATTCGGCGCCTCGACGATCTCGAACGCGACGTCGATCTGGGTCGACACAACGTCTTCATATTCGACCTCGGCCTCGGCCAGCGCGGTCTTTTCCACGGGCGACCACATCACCGGCTTGGCGCCGCGATAGAGCTGGCCGCTCTCGGCGAACTTCAAAAGCTCGCCGACGATGGTCGCCTCGCTGTCGAAATTCATCGTCAGGTACGGGTCTTCCCAGTCGCCCATCACCCCCAGCCGCTCGAACTGTTCGCGCTGCACGCCCACCCATTTGGCGGCATAGGCGCGGCATTCGGCGCGGAACTCGGCTGGCGGCACCTCGTCCTTGTTGAGCTTCTTGGCGCGATAGGCTTCCTCGATCTTCCACTCGATCGGCAGGCCGTGGCAGTCCCAGCCGGGGACGTAGGGCGCGTCCTTGCCCATCAGCGACTGGCTGCGGACGATGATGTCCTTCAGCACCTTGTTCATCGCATGGCCCATGTGGATGTCGCCGTTGGCGTAGGGCGGGCCGTCGTGCAGGATGAAGCGTTCGCGCCCGGCGCGCTGCTCGCGCAGCCGGTCATAGATGCCGATCCGCGCCCACCGCTCCAGGATCGCCGGCTCCTTCTGGGCCAGGCCGGCCTTCATCGGGAAATCGGTCTTCGGGAGGAAGACGGTGTCGCGCCAGTCGCGCGGAGTGTCGGGTGCGTCGGTCATGGGAAGGCGGGCATTAGCGCCTGCGCGGGGCTGGCGGAAGCCTTCACGCGAGGGCGAGAAAAGAGGTGGCTCACGCGAAGGCGCGAAGACGCGAAGGGAATCAAGAAGATTGGTTCACGCGGAGGCGCGGAGACGCGGAGGGCGGGCATCCAGCCCCGCCGTCTCGCGTCAGCGAGACCTTGATATTTGTCGATCAGGCTTGGGTTGAGCGGCTGGTGACGCAGCCGGGCGCTATTCTCCGCGTCTCCGCGTCTCCGCGCGAACCATTCTTCGCGCCTTGCGCCTCTGCGCGAATCAATCGCGTGAGAGCATCATCCGCGCCGCGTCGCAATCCGCGGCGATCTGCGCCTTTAGCGAGTCCAGGTCGTCGAACTTCGCCTCCGGCCGGATGAAATCGACCAGATCGACCTCGACCTCCTGCCCGTAGAGGTCGCCGGAGAAGTCGAAGAAATAGGGCTCCAGCAGCTCGATCGGCGGATCGAAGCTCGGGCGGATGCCCAGATTGGCGGCGCCGTCGAGCACGCGCCCGTCGCCCAGTCGCCCGCGCACGGCATAGATGCCATACGCCGGCCGCAGATAGTTGCCGAGCGCGATGTTGGCGGTGGGAAAGCCGATCGCGCGCCCCAGCTTCGCCCCCGGCTGCACCACCCCGCGAATCGCGAACGGGCGGGTCAGCAGCCGCGCCGCGCCGCGCGGATCGCCACCGTGGAGCGCGGAACGAATCCGGCTGGAGGAGATCGTCGCGCCATCGAGCGTGACCGGCGCCACGATGTCGGTGGAGAAGCCGAGCAAATCCCCCAGCGCCGCCAGCACCATCGTGTCACCGCTGCGCCCCTTGCCAAAGGTGAAGTCCTCGCCCGTCACCACGCCGCCGGCGCCGATCCGACCGACCAGCCGCTGCTCGGCATATTCCTGCGCGGTCAGGCTGGCGAGCGCGGCGTCGAAGTCGAACACCAGCATCGCGTCGGCGCCGGCGGCGGCGAACAATTCCTGCCGCTGATCGAGTGTGGTCAGGCGGAACGGCGCGGCGTCGGGGGTGAAGTAGCGAATCGGGTGCGGATCGAAAGTGGCGACGATCGCCGGGCGCCCTTCCGCGCGCGCGCGTTCGATCGCGCGGCCGACCACGGCCTGGTGCCCCAGGTGAAATCCATCGAAATTGCCGAGCGCGACGATCCCGCCACGCAAATGGGCCGGCACCGCCGAGCTGCCGGAGAGCCGCTCCATGGCGCCGCCTTTGCCGCACGGCGGCGCATCGTGCAATCTCTAGCGGGCGGGCAGGGCTTCAGCGGGCCGGCCGGGCCACCATCCCCGCGCGCAACAGCCGCAGCACGTTGCCACCCATCACCTTCGCCACCTCGTCGTCGCTGAAACCGCGATCCTTGAGCGCCTGGGTGATCACCACCAGCTGGCCGGTATCGAACCCGGTGGTGACCGCGC
>NZ_DATMGG010000113.1:0-19949 GCF_035555815.1 Sphingomonas sp. | reverse complement strand
CCGATGCCGCCCATCGTCCGCGCCAGCCATTCGCCGAATCGCGGGCCGATCGGTGCGTGCAGCCCCAGCATCGGCGCGATCAGCACGGCGGCGTCGGGGGCCACCGCGCGTTCGGTCATCGCGCGCAGCATCAGGTGGCCGCCCATCGAATGCCCCATTGCGACGCGCGGGCCGGCGGCACCGGCGCTCCAGTCGCGCCAGAATCCGCCGATGTCGGCGATATAGCGATCGAAGCTGTCGATATGCCCGACGTGCGGGCGATCGGTTAGCCGCCCCGACCCGCCCTGTCCGCGCCAGTCGAGCGAGGTCACCCGCCAGCCGAGTCGGTGCCAATGGGCGAAGGTCTCCAGATATTTCTCGAAGATGTCGCCGCGCCCGCACTGGAACAGAATCGATCCGCGCGGGGACGCGTCCGCTTCGCCCGGCGCCGGCCAGTCGAACCGGCGCAGCGCATAGCCGTCGTTGGCGATCCAGCGGTCGATGGTGGCGCCCTGGGGATAGGCGCGGCGGTCGATGGGCGAGACACTCATTCCCGCTGGTTACGTTTTGGAAAGCGGGCTCGTCTAGGCAATACGATTGATGGGGGATTATCTTTCTTTTGCCTTGCTGGGCACAATCGGCCTGCTCCTGGTCTCGGCCGGGATCGAGGATGCGCGCACGCGTGAAATCGCCAACTGGAAGAACGCGGCGATCGCCCTGCTGGCGCCGCTGTGGTGGTGGACCAACGGCTACACGCTGTGGCCCGACATGGCCTTCCAGTTCGGCTTCGCGCTGCTGGTGTTCGCGGTGTTCATCGGCGCGTTCGCGCTCGGCCAGATGGGCGGCGGCGACGTCAAGCTGATCGGCGCGCTGGCGCTGTGGCTGCCCCCCATGCCGATGCTGTGGATGCTGGTGGTGATGTCGCTGCTCGGCGGCGTGCTGACGGTCATCATGCTGGTGGAGAAATGGTGGCGCTCGCAACAGCGCCCGATCGAGATTCCCTATGGCGTCGCGATCGCCATCGCCGCGCTGCTCAGTCTTCGCGAACCGATAATTAACCAATTGCGGTGATTGATTAACCACGGATCAACCCGCCCGAATTTTCGAAAGGCCAGTGTCGGCATGGATGGACGGAAGATAGTGCTGCTGGTGGCCGCGTTGCTCGTCGCCGCCGTGACCGCCTTCATGGCGCGCAACCTCATGTCGGGCGCGGGTGCGCCGGTCGCCGGGGCGAACAACGTCGCGCCGGTGCCGACTGGCCCCGAAGTGCTCGTGGCGACGCGGGCGCTGCCCGTCGGCACGATCATCGACGCGACCGCGATGAAATTCCAGCCCTGGCCGCAGGAACTCGTCGAGGGCGCCTATTTCACCAAGGAAGCCACGCCCGACCTGAAATCGCTTCAGGGCACGGTCGTCCGCTTCGCCATCCCGGCGGGGCAGCCGATCACCCAGGGCGCGCTGGTCAAGCCTGGCGATCGCGGCTTCCTCGCCGCCGCGCTGGGCGCGGGGATGCGCGCGGTGACGGTGCCGGTGTCGACCCAGTCGTCGGTCGCGGGCTTCGTCTTTCCGGGCGACCGCGTCGACCTGATCCTGACCCAGTCGGTGACCGGCGGCGGCGACGGCGCCCCGCTCAAGGCGGCGGAGACGGTGCTGCGCAACCTGCGCGTGCTCGCCACCGGGCAAAAGACCGACAAATCGGTCGACGACAAGGGCAACACGCTGGTCGAGACCTATTCGACGGTGACGCTCGAAACCACGCCGCGTATCGCAGAGCAGATCGCGGTCGCGCAATCGGTCGGCGAGATTTCCCTGTCGCTGCGCTCGATCGCCGACAATGCCGGCGAGCTGGAGGAAGCGATCGCGTCGGGCGACGTCAACGTTCCCGACGGCGACGATCCCAAGAACGAAAAGGCGATGCTCGCCGCCGCCAACGGCCGCCCCGGCGCGGGCAAGGGCAGCTTCTCGACCGGGGCGGACGTGTCGCGCTTCCAGCGCCGCACCGTGCCCGGCAAGCCGCAGG
The DNA here is from genome assembly GCF_035555815.1 of Sphingomonas sp. Classification (GTDB taxonomy): domain Bacteria; phylum Pseudomonadota; class Alphaproteobacteria; order Sphingomonadales; family Sphingomonadaceae; genus Sphingomonas. Next base: position 17,950 of record NZ_DATMGG010000113.1, on the reverse strand, counting down.
AAGCCGGCCAGCAGGGCGCGCCCGGTGCCGTGATCGGCCTGACGATGACTGCCGTGCCGAAGGGGCCGGTGGTGCGGGTCGCGCGCGGCAACGCGGTCGAAGAGGTCGAATTCGGCAACAAGAATCAACCGGGCGCCGGGATCATCCCCGGCCTGCCGTCGGGCGGAAGGAACTAACATGCGTTTCTCGCTGGAACCGATGCGGCTTCCGTTGGCGATCGCGCTCGCGGCCACGACCTTTGTCGCGGCGCCGGTGGCCACGACCGCGCAGACGGTGTCGACCCAGTCCTTCCCGCTGGTCGAGGTCAATACCAGCCGCGGGCGGATGGTAACGCTGACCGCGCCGATCAGCGACGTGTTCGTCGCCGATCCCGCGATCGCCGACGTCCAGGTGCGCTCGCCCACCCAGATCTATATCTTTGGCAAGGCACCGGGGGAAACGACCGTTTCCGCCACCACCAAGGCGGGCCGCGTGGTTTATGCCACCACCGTGCGCGTCGGCACCAACTATTCGAGCATCCAGCAGATGCTGTCGCTGGCGATGCCCGAATCACAGGTGACCGCGACGACGATGAACGGGCTGGTCCTGCTCACCGGCGTGGTCGCGCAGCCCAACGACGCCGCCGAGGCCGAACGGCTGGTCCAGGCGTTCGTCGGCGACAAGATCAAGGTGCTCAGCCGACTCAAGACGGCGACGCCGCTCCAGGTCAATCTTCAGGTCAAGATCGCCGAGGTCAGCCGCAGCTTCCTCAAGACGATCGGCAACAACCTCCAGGCGAAGGACACCACCGGCGGGTTCCAGTTCGGCATCGCGTCCGGCCGCACCGTCGGCACCAGCGGCCCGGCCGATATTTCGGGATTCCCGCTGCTCGACGCTTCGTCGCTCTACGGCCTGCCGGCAGGCTCGCTCAGCCTGCCGTTCAATCCCGCCACGGGCAGCTTCGTGCTGCCGGGGACGGGCAAGGCGTTCGACTTCACCAACCTGAAGCCGGCCAGCAGCACGGCGCGCACCGCGCTGGGCCTCGCCGGCCACCTGCTCGGGCTCGACGTCCTGTCGGCGATCGACCTGGGCGAGACCAACGGCCAGGTCACGACGCTGGCCAACCCGAACCTGACCGTGCTGTCGGGCGAGACGTCGAGCTTCCTCGCCGGCGGCGAGATTCCGATCCCGATCGCCACCGGCCTTGGCGCGGTGTCGATCGAGTACAAGCAATATGGTGTCAGCCTGGCCTACACCCCGACCGTGCTGGCCGACGGCCGCATCTCGATGCGGGTCCGGCCGGAAGTGTCGCAGCTATCGACCGCCGGCGCCGTCGTGTTCCAGGGCACACAGATCCCGTCGCTGACCACGCGCCGCACCGAAACCACGGTCGAGCTGGGATCGGGCGAAAGCATGGTGATCAGCGGCCTGCTGTCCAACAGCCACGACAACCAGATCGACAAGACCCCGGGCCTGGGCGACGTGCCGATCCTGGGCGCGATGTTCCGCTCCAACGGCTACAAGCGCAACGAGACCGAGCTGGTCATCGTCGTCACGCCGTATCTGGTGAAGCCGGTCAACGCCAACCAGATCGTCCTGCCGACCGACGGCTACAAGGGGCCGACCGACCTGCAGCGGGTGTTCATGGGATCGCTGTCGGGTGGCCAAAGCGGCGAGGATCGCCCCAAGCCGTCGATGGTCACCCCCAGCGCGCCGTCGCCGTCGATCGGCGCGGTCGCGCCGGCCGGCGTGGTGCCGACCGCGCCCACCCCCGGCGACCAGCGTCGCGAGGCGGTGGCGACCACCCCGGTGGCGGAACCGCGCAAGGGCAAGGACAAGATTAAGAAAGGGGCCGGCGCCACGCCCGGCTTCAGCTTCCGGTGATGGAGGGCAAGATCATGAAGCATAAGCGCCTGTTGACCTTCATCGCGCCCGCGCTGCTGCTCGGCGGCTGTGGCACCGCGAACCGCGGTCTCGAATCGGTCCACCAGCCGGTGGTCGAGCGCAATGACTATGCCTTCGACGTCGCCATGTCGGGTGACGGACTCGCCCCTGGCGAGGCCCAGCGGCTCGGCGGCTGGCTGACGTCGCTGCGGGTCGGCTATGGCGATCGCATCGCGGTCGAGGACGGCAGCGGCGGCGACGACAACGGCGTGCGCCGGTCGGTCGCGGCGCAGGCCGCCCGTTTCGGGCTGCTGGTCAGTGATGAGGTGCCGGTGACCGTCGCCGCGCTGACCCCGGGCACCGCCCGTGTGATCGTGTCGCGCATGTCGGCGTCGGTGCCGGGCTGCCCCGATCACAGTCGCGTGTCGGGCAACGACTTCAACGGCAACACCTGGTCCAACTATGGTTGCGCGACCAATTCCAACCTGGCGGCGATGGTCGCCCGGCCGGAGGATCTGGTGCGCGGCCAGCCCGGATCGGGCACCGCCGACGTGCAGGCGTCGTTCAAGGCGATCGACACGCTGCGCAAGGCGCCGCCGACCGGGTCGGCAGGTCTGAAAACCGAAAGCTCGAAGGGCGGAAACTGATGAACGCTCCCTGGACCCCCGCGCGCGCCGGCCAGCGTGAACCGTTCGTCGCCTTCGTCTGCGACGAGTCGACCGCCGAGGCGATCCGCCCGATCGCGGTCGAGATGGGCTGGTCCGCCGAGAAGGTGAACAAGGGCGGGCTGCGCAACGCGGTGCAGACGCTGTCGGTGTCCGCCAGCCCGAACATCCTGTTCGTCGACCTGTCCGAATCGGGCGATCCGCTCAACGACATCAACGCGCTGGCGGAAGTGTGCGAACCGGGCACGGTCGTGATCGCCGCCGGCCAGGTCAATGACGTGCGGCTGTACCGCGATCTGGTCGCCAGCGGCATCCAGGATTATCTGCTCAAGCCGCTCAATCCCGACATGCTGCGCGAAAGCTTCTCGCAGGCGCTGGCGCTGCTCAACGCGCCGCGCACGACCGAGGCGTCGACCGAGCGTCCGCATTGCGGCATCGGCGTGATCGGCGCGCGCGGCGGGGTCGGCGCATCGACGCTGGCGACGTCGCTGGCGTGGCTGATCAGCGGCAAGGGCAACCGCACCACCGCGCTGCTCGACCTCGACGTCCATTTCGGCACCGGCGCGCTGGCGCTCGATCTCGAGCCGGGCCGCGGCCTGACCGACGCGATCGAGAATCCCAGCCGCATCGACGGGCTGTTCATCGAACGCGCGATGGTGCGCGCGTCGGATCGGCTCGCGGTGCTGTCGGCGGAGGCGCCGATCCATTCGCCGATCGTCACCGACGGCGCGGCCTTCTACCAGCTCCAGGAGGAGTTGAAGACGGCGTTCGAGGCGACGGTGGTCGACCTCCCGCGCGCGATGCTGGTCAACCATCCGCATCTGGTCAGCGATATCCAGATCGCGGTGCTGGTCACCGAACTCACGCTGGCGGCGGCGCGCGACACGATCCGGCTGCTCGCGTGGTTCAAATCGAACGCGCCGCAAGCCCGGCTGGTGGTGGTCGCCAACCGCGTCCAGGCCTCCGCGCAGATCGAGATCAGCCGCAAGGATTTCGAGGGATCGATCGAGCGCAAGGTCGATTTCGTCGTCCCGTTCGAACCCAAGCAGGCGGCGCAGGCGGCCAAGCTGGGCAAGCCGCTGGCCGAGGCGGCCAAGGGCGTGAAGTCGCTCCAGCCGATCGCCGACCTCGCCCAGCATCTGCTCGACACGATCGACGAAGGCGCCGGCGAGGCCCCGCCCAAGGGCAAGAAAAAGCTGCTCGGCAGCGGCAAGGCCGATGCGGGCGGCGCCGAAAAGGGCGGGTCGCTGCTCGGCAAGCTGACCGGGCTGACCGCCAAATTTCCGGGCAAGGCGAAGAAGTAACAGGAGCGCGTCGCGGTTCGCCGCGATGCGGATAGGCTAGGGGTCACGCGCGTGGAATTGCTGCCGCTCATGCTGCTAGGTGCCAGCGCGTTCTGCGTGCTGGCGTTGCTGTGGGTCGCGTTCAGCGGCCCGTCGGCGGCGCGGGTCGGGGCACGCCGGCTGACCACCCTGCGCGCGCGCCATTCGGCCGCCGGATCGTCGGTCGCGCTTGAAGCGCAGGTCCGCAAGATCGCCACCAGCCGCGCCAGCCAGATGGACCTGACCTTCGCGCGGGTGCTCCCCAACCCGGCGCTGCTGCAAAAGCGGCTCAACATGACCGGCAAGACCTGGACGGTCGGCAAGTACGGGCTGGCGACGCTGGGGCTGATCGTCATCCCCACGCTGCTGCTCGCGATGCGCGGCGCGCCGCTGCTGCTGGCGCTGTTCGTTGGCCTGGTGGTCGGGCTGGGGCTGCCGCACATGGTGGTCGGCTATTTCATCAAGCGGCGCATCGCCAAGTTCACCGCCAAATTCCCCGACGCGATCGAGCTGCTGGTGCGCGGCCTGCGATCGGGCCTGCCGATCACCGAGACGATGGGCGTGGTCGGGCAGGAAGTGCCCGGCCCGGTCGGGGAGGAATTCCGCGCCGTCGCCGATCGCATGAAGATCGGCCGGACGATGGATTCGGCGCTTCAGGAAACCTCCGACCGGCTCGGCACGCCCGAATTCCAGTTCTTCGTCATCACCATCGCCATCCAGCGCGAAACCGGCGGCAACCTGGCCGAAACGCTCGCCAATCTCGCCAACGTGCTGCGGATGCGCGGGCAGATGAAGCTGAAGATCAAGGCGATGTCGTCCGAATCAAAGGCGTCCGCCTACATCATCGGCTCTTTGCCGTTCATCGTGTTCGGGCTGATCTGGTACATCAACGGCAGCTACATGCAGAATTTCTTCATCGACCAGCGGCTGATCATCGCCGGGCTGGGCGGCATGGTGTGGATGAGCATCGGCGCGTTCATCATGCGCCAGATGATCAACTTCGAGATTTGAGGGAGCGGCCGCGATGACTCCTCCTCCCAACGGTCCGACCATCCTCGGCATCGACGTGCTGTGGGTCGCCACGCTGCTCTCGGGCGTCGCCGCGATGGCGGTGCTGTTCGCGCTCTACACCGCCACCACCGTGCGCGATCCGATGGTCAAGCGGGTCAAGGCGTTGCAGGAACGGCGCGAGCAGTTGAAGGCCGGCATCACCGCCTCGACATCGAAGCGCCGCGCCAAGCTGGTGCAGCGCAACGAGACCACCGACCGTATCCGCGCGCTGCTGACGTCGTTGCAGGTGCTCCAGGATTCGCAGATCAAGGTGGCGCAGCAAAAGCTGCTCCAGGCCGGCATCCGGTCAAAGGAATGGGCGGTCGCGGTGATCTTCGGCCGGCTGGCGCTGCCGATCGCGCTGGGCGGGCCGATGCTCTACATGGTCTACGGGACCGACATGTTCTCCGACTGGAGCCCGCTCAAGGCTTACGGCCTGGTCGCCGGCACCTTCATCCTCGCCTACAAGACGCCCGACCTGTATCTCAAGAACAAGATCGACAAGCGGTCGAAGGCGATCCGCAAGGGGCTGCCCGACGCGCTCGACCTGCTGGTGATCTGCGCGGAGGCGGGTCTGACCGTCGACGCCGCGTTCGGCCGCGTCGCGCGCGAGCTGGGGCGCGCCTATCCCGAGCTGGGCGAGGAGTTCCAGCTCACTTCGATCGAGCTGGGCTTTCTGACCGAGCGGCGGCAGGCGTTCGAGAACCTCGCCAACCGGGTCAACCTCGATGCGGTGAAGGGCGTCACCACCACCATGATCCAGACGGAGAAATACGGCACGCCGCTGGCGTCGGCGCTGCGCGTGCTGTCGGCTGAATTCCGCAACGAACGGATGATGCGCGCCGAGGAAAAGGCCGCACGCCTGCCGGCCATCATGACCGTGCCGCTGATCCTGTTCATCCTGCCGGTGCTGTTCGTCGTCATCCTCGGCCCGGCGGCCTGCTCGATCAACGACGCACTGCTGAGCAAGTAACGGGCCGAGCGAGGAACCGGCCGGGTAAGTGTCGGTCTGAACACATAACGGAACGTGCGCGCGCCGACATCGTTGAACCTTCGTAACAGGGAGGTTCGCGATGATCTTCAATACGCCGACCCAGTTCGCGGTGCTGGCGCTGTGTCTGATCGCCGGCTGGCTGCTCGGCCTCGCAAGTGCTTCGGGCGGGTCGAGGTGGCGCAACCGGCTGCGCGAGGTGGAGGCGGAACACGCCGCCTATCGGGCAGATGCGGAAGCGCGCATCAAGGCCGCCGAGGCGGAACGCGACCGCCTCGCCGCCGCCGCGCCGATCACCGCGCAGATGGTCGCCGGCGCGGATACCCGCCGCGACATCGTCTAGGGCAGATCGACATTCACGCGGCAGCGATCCTTATGCGGCGTCATCCGGCGAACCCGGGATCCAAAGCGGATCAAGTCCGGGGTGACACTTAAAAAGGGACGCACCGACCGCTGATATTCGGGAATGTCGATCCGTCGCAGGGTGCGCTCAGGCGGCCGCCCGCGCCCGCGCATAATCCTGCGTGCCATGGGTCAGCACTTCGTCGCCCGCTACGATCTCGGCCACCGGGATGTCGGGCAGCGGCAGGATCTCGTCGTACAGCGGGGCGAAATCGGTCTCCACCGTCAGCCGCAGCAGCTCGTCGAAATTGGGCACGACGAAATAATTCTGCTGGAAATCATCGATGCGATATTCCGTCCGCATCACCCTTTTCAGGTCGAAGGTGATCCGGTTGGGGCTGGGATCGTCGAGCGCGAACTGCGATTCGCTATAGCTCGACACGATGCCCGATCCATAGATGCGCAGCCCCTCCGGCTCGGCGACCAGTCCGAATTCGACGGTGTACCAATAGAGCCGCGCCAGCTGCTTGAGCGCGCCCAGCTCCAGCGCGCGCAGCCCGCCCCGGCCATAGGCGGCCAGATAATCGGCGAACACAGGATCGGCCAGCATCGGCACATGGCCGAACACGTCGTGGAACACGTCGGGTTCCTGGAGATAGTCGAGCTGGTCGGGCCGGCGGATGAAATCGCCGGCGACGAAGCGGCGGTTGGCCATGTGATCGAAGAACACGTCGTCCGGCACCAGCCCCGGCACCGCCACCACCTGCCACCCGGTCAGCGCCATCAGCCGCTCGCTCAGTTCGGTGAAGTCGGGGATACCGGGCTTGCTCAGCTTGAGCACGTCCAGCCCGCGCAGATAGACGTCGGACGCGCGGCCCGGCAGCAATTTCGCCTGTCGCGCGAACAGCGTATCCCAGGTGGCGTGTTCCTGCGCGGTGTAATGCTGCCAGTCCTGGGCGATCGTCCAGTCGGCGGCGGCGCCTGCGGGCGGGGAATCGAGTACGTGCGTGTCGTCGGCCATGTCGCGGGTATAGCATAGTTGCATATGAAACAAAGTGGATGGCGGCGGCGAACCGCCCGATGTGCGGGATGGCTGGTGGTGGCGGTGGCGCTGCTGGTCGGCGGCTATGCGCTGGCCGGGCTGATCGGCGGCGCGGTTCCCGCCAATCCCGGCTGGCGCGCCCCGGTGGAGGGGGTGCGCATCTACGTCGAGGACAATGGCATCCACACCGGCATTGTCGTGCCGGTGCGCGTGGCGGGGGTCGACTGGAGCGACCTGATCCGCCCCGATCATCTGCGCGATCCGCGCCAGGCGGCGCACGGCTGGCGCAGCTTCGGCTGGGGCGATCATGATTTCTACCTCAACACCCCCGACTGGGCCGATGTCAGCCCGGCCACGGTGCTGCGCGCGGCGATTGGCAGCCGCCGCACGGTGATGCACGTCGATGCGCTGCCCAAACCGCGCCCCGGCGCCAACGTCCGCAGCGTCGTGCTGCGCCCGGACGAGTATCGCCGCCTTGCCGCCTTCATCCGCGCCAGCTTCGCGGAACCGGCGTGGCATCGGTTCGGTTATGCGGACTATGACGCCTTCTACCCCGCCCGCGGTCGCTACAGCGCGGTGACCACCTGCAATGCCTGGACCGGGGCGGCGCTGCGTGCGGCGGGCGTGCGGATGGGGGTGTGGACGCCCTTTCCCGCGACGGTGATGCTATGGCTGCCGGCGAGCTGAAGCCCCCACCGGCGCGGCTGATGTGGGGTGAATGGCCGCGCGGCGCGGTCAACGCGGCGCGGCTGGCCGGCGCGCGGCGGCGGCTGCGCGCGGCGCCGGCCGGGGATGGCCGGCCGGTTCTGGTGCTGCCGGGGCTGTTCAATTCGGACCGCTCGAACTTCGCGATGCGCGGCTTCCTCAACCGGCTCGGCTATCGCGCGCATCCGTGGCGGTTGGGCCGCAACCTCGGCGCGCGGACGATCGGGCTGGAGGGTGAGCGGCTGTTCGCGCGGGTCGAGGCGATCGTCGCGGACGCGGGGCAGCCGGTGACGCTGATCGGGATCAGCCTGGGCGGGATCATGGCGCGACTGATCGCGCATCGCCGGCCGGATCTGGTGCGCGAGGTCATCACGGTCAGTTCGCCTTTCGCCGGCCCGCCGCGCGCGACCAACGTGTGGCGCGCGTTCGAATGGCTGACGGGGGAGCGGATCGACGACGCCCATGTCGCGGGCCTGCGCGCCGAGGTAGCCCGGCCGCTGCCGGTGCCCGCCACCGCGATCTGGAGCGCGTCCGACGGGCTGGTCAACGGCCGCGCCTGCCGCATCGACGCCGAACCCGCGGTCGAGGTGGTCAGCAGCCACGTCGGCGTCCAGCTCAACCCCGACGTGCTTGTCGCTATCGCGGGCGTGTTGGCGCAGCGGCGGGCGTGACGGGAGCGCGCCTCCGTGGGCGGCGGCGTTTCATCCCGTCCCCCGGCCCGCGTCGCGGAGCCTACCAAGCCGCATTCGCCGCGCTCCGATGCTTTTCCGCCCGTTGCCTCCGGTAGGCCCGGCTCAAGGCCGGGACGACGGGATGACAGACGGGGCTAGATGCGCGCGCCTCAGCGCAGGTCGGCTGTCCCGGCGCGATAGCCCTGATATCGCGCGCATTCGGGATCACCGCGCCGCTTCTTGCAGCGCTTTTCCCACGCCTTGCGCTCCCCGCCCTCGCGCGCCTCGGCCTTGCGCATCTTGCGGCCGTAGTTGCGGTCGGCCTCCTGCTGGCTGGTGGTGGTCCAGTCGACCGCTTTGCTGCCCGCCTTGACCGGCAGCGTCGCGACATCCCACGCCGTCTTGGCGACGCAGCCGCCGGTGATCAGGCCGGCCAGCGGCAGCAGCAGGACCAGTTTACGCATCGTACGACATCCTTCAGCGCCCGGCGATGAAACGGTCGCGGGCCTGAACCCCGTCTAGTGGAAAGTCCGTGAAAAAGCCATCGACACCCAGTTCCAGCACGCGCGCGATCGCCTGCTGGATGTCGCCGTGCGCGCGCGGATCGATGCCGTGGCGCAGCGACGCGGGCAGGAAGAAATTCTCCGCGCGGAACGTCCACGGGTGGACCTTCAGCCCTGCGGCATGGGCATCGGCGACAAGGCGGGAGGGCACCGCATCGCCCTTGCGGATCATGTCCTTGTTCGGGCCGATGCCATGGGCGTACTCGGCGATCGCGCGCAGCCCCTCGGGCGTGGCCATCGCCGCGTAGCTTGGCGCCGCGCCGTCGGCGGGGGCGCCGTCGGCGTCGATCAGCTGGATCAGCCGCACGCGGGTCTGCGTATGCAGACGCTTGAGGTTGTCGATCTCGAACGACTGGATGAATACCGGCGCGTCGGCACTGTTCCACCCGGCCGCCGTCAGATCGGCCAGCACCAGCGCGTCGGTCGGGTGGCCGATCGACGCGAAATAGGTCGGATGCTTGGTCTCGGGATAGACGCCGACGTTGTGCCCCCTGGCCAGCGCGATCACCTCGGCGAAGGTCGGGATCTCGAACAGGCCGTCATATGCGGCATTGTCCGGCCGCAGCTGCGGCAGGCGTTCCCTGGCGCGCAGCGTCTTCAGCTCGGCCAGCGTGAAATCCTCGGTGAACCAGCCGGTCGCCGTGACGCCGTCGATCGTCTTGCTCGTCCGGCGGTCGGCGAATTCGGGATGGTCGGCGACGTCGGTGGTGTCGGCGATGTTGTTCTCGTGCCGCGCGACCAGCACATTGTCGCGGGTCGGCACCAGGTCGGGTTCGATGAAGTCGGCACCCTGCTCGATCGCCAGCGCGTAGGACGCCAGCGTGTGTTCGGGGCGCAGCCCGCTGGCGCCGCGGTGGGCGATGACGATCGGCCTGGTCGTGTCCATCGCGCCAGCCTGCCCGGTCCATCCGGCCAGCGCCAGAGTGAGAATCGCGCCCAGCCGCCGCCATCGCCGCATCATCGTCCTCCTGAAACCAAAGCCGAAACCGTGCATTCCCCCCTAATGGGTCAAGGCGATGACGCGACAGGCGATATAAGGGGCGATGTGGGGGTAATGGCATGATTCCGGCCGAACAGACCGCGCTGGTGCTGCTGGCCGCCGGCCGCTCGCGGCGGTTCGACGGCGCCGAGCGCGACAAGCTGGCCGAGCCGTTCCTCGCCGAACCGCTCGCGCTCCATGTCGTCACCGCGCTGGAGGCGGTGTGCTTTCAGGAACGGATCGCGGTGGTGTCGGACACGACGGTCGACTTCGCCGCGCGCGGCTATCGCGTGGTCGCCAATCCCGATCCGGGGCGGGGCATGGCGCGCTCGCTGTCGCTGGGGGTCGCCGCCGCGCGCGATGCCGGGGCCGGGGCGGCGCTGGTCGCGTTCGCCGACATGCCGCGCGTCACCGCGACCCACGTCTATCGCCTGCTCGACTATGGCGGCGGCCCCGACACCATCCTGGCGTCGAGCAACGGCGTCCACCCGACGCCGCCGGCGCTGTTCGGCGCGGACTGGTTCGACCGGCTGATGGCGCTCGACGGTGAGGAGGGCGCGCGGGCGCTGATCGCCGGGGCGCATCATGTCGTGACCTCGGACGCCGAACTGGTCGACATCGACACGCTCGACGATCTCGAACGGCTGCGGCGGCGCTACGGCCTCGACGGCGACGGTAAAGATTAGGCGGTGCCGGCGCCCCGTCCGACCACCCACGGGGTCGGCCGGACGGGGAGCGGGCGGGTACCGCGCGCGGGCTGAACCCGCTATTCGTGGCGCAGCGCGTCGATCGGGTTGAGCGCCGCCGCGCGCCGGGCGGGGAAATAGCCGAACACCACGCCGATCACCGCCGATATGGCAAAGGCGATGACGTTGATCTGCGGATCGAACAGATAGTCGACCTTCATCAGCGGGGCGAGCCCGATCACCGCGATCTGCGCGATCACCAGCCCGATCAGCCCGCCCAGCATCGACAGCACGATCGCCTCGACCAGGAACTGCATCAGCACCTCGTTGGCGACCGCGCCGATCGCCAGCCGGATGCCGATCTCACGCGTGCGTTCGGTCACCGACACCAGCATGATGTTCATGATGCCGATTCCGCCCACCACCAGACTGATCGCTGCCACCGCCGCGACGATGCCGGTCAGCAGCGTCGTCGTGCCGGTCAGCGTGTCGCTGATCTGCTTGGTGTCGAAGATGTTGAAGTCGTCGGTCTTGCCGCCGGTGATGTTGCGCCGTTCGCGCAGCAGGTCCTCGATCCCCGCCTGCACGGTCGCGGTCGAATAGGCCTGATCGACGCCGACCAGCATCAGCCGGATGTCGCGGGTGCCGGTGAAGCGGCGCTGCACCGCCTTGATCGGCATGATGACGACGTCGTCCTGGTCGCCGCCAAAGCCCTGCTGGCCCTTGGTCACCAGCACGCCGATCACATCGCACGAGATGCCGTTGATCCGCATCCGCGTGCCCACCGCAGCGCCGCCGCGATACAGGTTGGTGTAGACGGTGTTGCCGATGATGCACACCGCCTTGCCCGCCGCTTCCTCCACGGGGGTGAAGGTGCGGCCCTGCTGCAACGCCCATGGCTGGACCTGGAAATAGGCGCTGGTGGTGCCGTTGATCGTGGTCGACCAGTTCGATCCCTCATAGATCGCGGTGCCGGTCGATTGCGCCTGCGGGGCGACGGCGGTGACGCCGGTCACCTGCCGCGCGACCGCGGTGACGTCCTCAGGGTCGAAATCGGGGGGGCGCGGGCCGCCGCCGCCACGGCCGAAGCCCTGGCCGGGGCGCACCTGGAGCACGTTGGTGCCCAGCGCGGAGATCTGCTTCTGGACGGCGGCGGTGGTCGCCTTGCCCAGCGTGACCATCGCCACCACCGCGGCGACGCCGATGACGATGCCGAGGATGGTCAGGAACGATCGCAGCAGATGCCGGCGGATCGAGCGAATCGCGAGAATGAAGGTGGTGCCGATCATGCCACCGCCTCCCCGGCGTGGTGGCCGGATTCGATCCGCTCGACCAGTCCGTCCTTGAAATGGACGACGGTGCGGGCGAACGCCGCCATGTCGGGCTCGTGGGTGACCATCAGCACGGTGATGTTGCTGTTGCGGTTGAGGTCGGTCAGCAGTTCCATGATCTCGATCGACCGCTCCGAATCGAGGTTGCCGGTCGGCTCGTCGGCCAGCAGCACGTCGGGGTGGGTGACGATCGCACGGGCGATGGCGACGCGCTGTTGCTGCCCGCCCGACAGTTCGGCCGGGGTATGGTCCCACCAGTCGGCCAGCCCGACCTTGTCGAGCGCGGCCATGCCCAGGTCGCGGCGCACCTTGCGATCCTCGCCGCGATAGAGCAGCGGCAGCTCGACGTTCTCCAGCGCGCTGGTGCGGGCGAGCAGGTTGAACCCCTGGAACACGAAGCCCAGGTAGCGGCGGCGTAGCAGCGCGCGCTGGTCGCGCCCCAGCGTCTCGATATGGTGGCCGCGGAACAGGAAGGTGCCCGCGCTCGGCACGTCGAGGCAGCCGAGGATGTTCATCGTCGTCGACTTGCCGGAGCCCGACGGCCCCATCACCGCGACGAAATCGCCGGCGGCGATGTCGAGATCGACGCCCTTCAGCGCCTGGAACGCGGTCGGTCCCTCGCCATAGACCTTGGTGACGTCGCGCAGGCTGATGATCGGGTCCGCCGTCGGGGCGATGCTATTGGGCACGCTGCCCGCCCTGCTGGCCGCCCTGCTGCCCGGCGCCGCCGCCGCCCGAACGGCGCGTGCCCTTCTTCGCCGCGGCATCGCCGTTGCCGGAAAGCTGGCCGGTGATCACCTCCATGCCCGGCTTCAGCTCGCCGCCGGTCACTTCGGTGACGCTGCCGTCGGTGTCGCCGGTGGTGATCGAGATCGCCTGCGGCGTGCCGTCGGCGCCCTTGATGTAGATCGTCTGCTGGGCGCCGCGATCGGTCTTGACCTGGCGTTCGTTCTGGCCGCCGCCCCGGCGCGGGCGCATCACCAGCGCGCCGGTGATGCCGCTGTTGCCACCTGCCGCGGTCGCCGCCGTTTGCGGGCGGAAACGCAGCGCGGCGTTGGGCACCAGCAGCACGTTGTTCTTTTCCGTGGTGACGATGTCGGCGGTCGCGGTCATGCCGGGGCGCAGCTCCAGCGTCGGGTTGGCGACGGTCAGGTCGGCGGCATAGGACACCACCTGCCCGGTGGTCGACGTGGTCGACGTGGTCGACGACGACGTCGCCGCGCTGACGGTCAGGTTCGATCCCAGGTCGACGCGGCTGATCAGCGCCGGAAAATTCTGGCCGGGAAAGGCATCGACGGTGAAGCGCGCCTTCTGGCCCAGCTTGACCTGGCCGACGTCGGCCTCGTCGATCGCGACCTCAAGCTTCATCTTGGACAGATCTTCGGCGATCACGAACAGGGTCGGCGTGTTGAACGATGCCGCGACGGTCTGGCCGGGGTCGACCTGCCGCGCCAGCACCACGCCCGACACCGGCGACCGGATGATCGCGCGGGCGCGCTGGGTCTGCGATTGGGCGAGTTGCGCCTGCTGGGCGACGACATTGGCCTGCGCCGCCTTCAGTGAGGCGAGCGCGCGCTGATAATTGGCGCGCGCCGTTTCCATCTCGGTCTTGGCCGGCACCTTGCCGCCCGATAGCCGCGACACTTCCTCCATCCGGTTGAGCTGGGCGCGCGCCTCGGCCACCGTCGCCTGCTGCTGGCCGACCTGCGCCTGCGTCGCCGCCAGCGATGCCTTGCCCTGACGGATCTGGTCGTCGAGCTGTTCGGGATCGATCAGCGCCAGCGCCTGTCCGGCCTTCACCTGGTCGTTGACGTCGACCACCACCTGGGTGACCAGGCCGGAAAGTTGCGAGCCCACCGTCACCTGGTTGGTCGGCGCCAGCTTGCCGGTGGCGGAAACGGTGACGGTCAGGTTGCCCTGCCGCGCCGCCTCGGTCTCATAGCGCGGCGCCGTGCTCGACCCGAGCACATAGCGCGACAACAACAGCACCGCGATCAGCAGCACCGCCGCGACGACGATCCACTTGATCCAGCGCCGCCACGCCGGCGCGGGCTTCACGCCGAGGAAGTCGTTGAGTTCTGTGGTGTTGGTCGTGGCCATCAGCGGTCCTGCAGGGGTGGCGAGGGCGGGGTGCCGGTCGCGACGGCGCCGGGGGGCGATCCGCGCGGCGGCGCTTCGGGAATGGTGGTGCTGTCCCAGCCGCCGCCCAGCGCGACATAGAGCTGGACCAGCGCGGTCGCCTGGTCGGCCTGTGCCTGGACCAGCCCGTTGCGGGCGGACAGCAGCGCGGATTCGGCCTGGTTCAGCGTGGTGAAATCGGTCAGCCCCGCCTGATACTGGCTGCGCGACAGGATCGCGGTGCTGTTGGCGGCGTCGAGCGCGACGGTATATTCGCGTTCCCGCTCGCGCGCGGTGCGCAGCGCGAAGATCGCGTTCTCGACATCCTCCAGCGCGGCCAGCACCGTACCCTTGTAGGCCAGCAGCGCGCCGTCGGCCGCCGCCTCGCTCGACCGCACCTGCGCCCGCGCGCGCCCGGCGTCGAAGATCAGCTGCGACAGCCCGGCGAACAGCCCGCCGGTGATGACGTCGCCGATATGCGACAGCGCGGTGGCGTTGGTGTCCAGGCTGCCGGTGATGCGCAGCGCGGGATAGAGCTGCGCCTTGGCGACGCCGATCTGCGCGGTCGCGGCGGCCAGGTTGCGTTCCGCCGCCAGCACGTCGGGCCGCTGGCGCAGCGCCTCCGCCGGGATGCCGACGCCGACCGCATCGGGCCCGCGCGGGATCGGCCGCGTCGCTTCCATCTCCGCCTTCAGCGCGCCGGGCGCTTGCCCGGTCAGCACGCCCAGCCGGCCGACCGCGCTGTTGTAGCTCGCTTCGATCGACGGGACGGAGGCGGCGGTCTGCGCCCGTGACGCGCGCGCCTGTTCCTGATCAAGCGAGGAGACGAGTCCCGCCTGCACGCGCCAACCGGCGATCTGGAGGTTTTCGTCCTGGATGCCCAGCGCCGCGCGGGCATTGGCCAGGTTGGCCTGCGCTTGCCGCGCGAGCATGTAGTTGCGCGCGATCTCGCCCTGGGTGGAGATCAGCACCGAAGCATAATTATAGCCCGACGCCTGATAGGTCGCGCGGCTGCTCTCGACCCCGCGCCGGATGCCGCCGAACAGATCGGCCTGATAGCTGGCGTCGGCGCCGATCGAGAAACTGTCGTTGGAACTGCGCGATATGTCGGTGACGGTGCCGTCGGGCAAGGTCACCCGGCTGGTGCCGCCGGCGATGTTGATGTTGCGCGAATAGCCCGCCGATCCGCTCACCCCGGGCAACAGGTCCGCCCGCGCCTGCACCAGCGATTCGCGGGCCTGCCTTAGCCGGGTGATCGCCTGGGCGACGTCCAGATTGGTGGTCGCCGCGCTGGCGACCAGCCGCTGGAGCAGCGGATCGTCGAACCGAGTCCACCATTGGGTCAGGTCCTCGCGCGCGGCGGCGTCGGCGGGCACCGAATAGGCGTCGGGCACGCCGAGCGCGTCGGCGGTCTTGGGCCGATAGTCCGGTCCCACGGTGCAGCCGGCAAGCGGGACCGTGGCCGACAGCAGCAGGATCAACAGGCTTCTCGACATCGCCGCGACACTGGCCGGGCGTGCGCATGGCGTCCAGCGGATTTGTGTCGCGAATTGTCGCGGCGCCGGAACGATCGTTCAGGCTTGCGCCCGGCGCCGCGCGTTGGGAAAGGGGAGATCGGTCAAAGGAGAGCGAGTATGTCCGACGTCTATCCGGTCCCCGATCAATGGGCGCGCCGCGCGCGGGTCGATGCGGCCGGCTATCGCGCGATGTACGACGCCTCGCTCGCCGATCCCGACGCATTCTGGCTGGAACAGGCGAAGCGGCTCGACTGGATCGTGCCGCCGGCGACCGCGGGCGACTGGAGCTTCGACGAGGCCGATTTCGGCGTGCGCTGGTTCGCCGACGGCCGGCTCAACGTCGCGGCCAACTGCCTCGACCGCCACCTCGCCAGTCGCGGCGGCGACGTCGCGCTGATCTGGGAGCCCGATGATCCGGCCGAGGCGCCGAAGCGGTTCACCTACCTCCAGCTGTTCGAGGAAGTCGGCCGCTTCGCCAACGTGCTGAAGGCACAGGGCGTCCGCAAGGGCGACCGCGTCACCATCTACATGCCGATGATTACCGAAGCGGTCTTCGCGGTGCTGGCCTGCGCGCGGATCGGCGCGATCCATTCGGTGGTGTTCGGCGGCTTCTCGCCCGAGGCGCTGGCCGGACGCATCCAGGATTGCGATTCGCGGATCGTCATCACCGCCGATGAGGGGCGCCGCGCCGGCAAGCGCGTTCCGCTCAAGGCCAATGTCGACGTCGCTGCCGGCCATGCGCCCAGCCTGGAGCGGGTGGTCGTGGTCAAGGCGACCGGCGGCGACGTGGCGATGGGGCCGCGCGACGTCTGGTATCATGACGCGGCGGCGGGGGTCTCCGCCGACTGCCCGGCCGAGCCGATGGACGCGGAGGATCCGCTGTTCATCCTCTACACCTCGGGTTCCACCGGCAAGCCAAAGGGGGTGCTGCACAGCTCCGCCGGCTATCTGCTGTGGGCGGCGCTGACGCATGAGGTGGTGTTCGATTACCGCCCCGGCCAGGTCTATTGGTGCGCGGCCGACATCGGCTGGGTGACCGGGCACAGCTACATCCTCTACGGCCCGCTCGCCAACGGCGCGACCACGCTGATGTACGAAGGGGTGCCCAACTGGCCCGACGCCAGCCGCATCTGGCAGGTGGTCGACCGGCATCAGGTCGAGATTCTCTACACCGCCCCCACCGCGCTGCGTGCGCTGATGAAGGAGGGCGACGATTATGTGACGCGCACCAGCCGCGCGTCGCTCACCCTGCTCGGCACCGTCGGCGAGCCGATCAACCCGGAGGCGTGGCGCTGGTATCATGAGGTGGTGGGCGAGGGGCGCTGCCCGATCGTCGATACCTGGTGGCAGACCGAGACCGGCGGGCAGATGATCACGCCGCTGCCCGGCGCCACCGCGCTCAAGCCGGGCAGCGCGACGCTGCCGCTGTTCGGCATCGAACCGCAGGTGGTCGATCCTGAGGGCAAGGTGCTCGACGGCGCGACCGAGGGCAATCTGGTGATCGCGCGCAGCTGGCCGGGGCAGATGCGTACCGTGTGGAACGATCACGCGCGCTTCTTCCAGACCTATTTCAGCACCTATCCCGGCAAATATTTCACCGGCGACGGCTGCCGCCGCGACGATGACGGCTATTACTGGATCACCGGCCGGGTCGACGACGTCATCAACGTGTCGGGGCACCGCATGGGCACGGCGGAGGTCGAGAGCGCGCTGGTGCTCCATCCCAAGGTGGCAGAGGCGGCGGTGGTCGGGATGCCGCACGACATCAAGGGGCAGGGCATCTACGCCTACGTCACGCTGAACGCGGGGGAGGCGGCGGACGACGCCTTGCGCGCCGATCTGGTCAAATGGGTCCGCACGGAGATCGGCCCGATCGCCACCCCCGACGCGATCCAGTTCGCGCCGGGCCTGCCCAAGACGCGCTCGGGCAAGATCATGCGCCGCATCCTGCGCAAGATCGCCGAGGGCGACATGTCCTCGCTCGGCGACACTTCCACCCTCGCCGATCCGGCGGTGGTCGACGATCTGGTTGCGAACCGGATCAAAAGCTGATCCTATCGGGGCAGGTCCGGCCGATCCGGCCGTGCCCCGCACAGGATGACGCC
>NZ_DATMGG010000112.1:0-6643 GCF_035555815.1 Sphingomonas sp. | reverse complement strand
GCGCGGTCACCGGCTTCGGCGACGACAGCGCGGGAAAACTGCTGCTGGTCGACGCGCTGTCGCTGCGCTTCCGCACCGTCGCGCTGCCCAAGGATCCGGGATGCCCCTCATGCGCGGGCTGACGATCGTCGTCGTTTCGTGCGATCCCGGCCGCTGGGACGCGGCGCTGACGCTGGCGAGCGCGGAGGCGGCGCTGGGCGGGCGGACGCGGGTCTATTGCCACGACGCGGCGGTGACGCTGATCGCCCCGTCCGATCTGCTCGCGACCGCGCGCGAGTTGGGCGTGACGCTGATCGCCTGCCAGACCGGGCTGGCCACGCACGGCATGGCGCTGCCCGAGGGTGTCGAGGGCGGCGGCCTGGTCAGCCTGCTCGCCGAGCTGGACGACGATCGGCTGGTGACGATCTAAGCTTGTCCCCGCCTGCGCGATAGTATGTGTCAGCGATACCCTACGCCGCGTTCAGCGCGTCCAGCCCATGTCCGGCGGCGTCAAAGCCCTGCCACCACGCCGGGTTGGCCAGATACCAAGCGACGGTCGCCGCCAGTCCGGCGTCGAAATCCAGCGCGCGGCGCCAGCCCAGTTCACCCTCGATCCGGCCGGGATCGATCGCATAGCGCAGGTCGTGTCCGGGCCGGTCGGCGACGAACTGGATCTGGTGCAGATAGGATCGCCCGTCCGCGCGCGGCGCATGACGGTCAAGCAGGCCGCACAGCGCGTGCACCACTTGCAGGTTGCTGCGTTCCGCACGCCCGCCGACCGCGTAGCGCGCGCCCGGCCGCGCGCGTCGCGCGATCAGGTCGAGCGCGCGAGCGTGATCGTCGACGAACAGCCAGTCGCGCACATTGGCGCCGGCGCCATAGACCGGCAGCGGTTTCCCGCTCAGCGCGTTGGCGACGATGCGCGGGATCAGCTTGTCGGGCGACTGCCACGGGCCGTAGTTGTTGCTGCAACTGCTGATCGTCGCCGGCAGGCCATAGGTGCGCCCCCATGCCGCGACGAGATGGTCCGACGCCGCCTTCGATGCCGAATAGGGCGAGGACGGGCGATAGGGCGATTCTTCGTTGAACGCCGCCGCCCCTTCCAGCGGCAGGTCGCCGTGGACCTCGTCGGTCGAGACGTGGTGGAAACGGAAACCGTCGCCGATGCGTCGCCAGTGATCGAGCGCGGCTTCGAGGAGCTGATAGGTGCCGACGATGTTGGTCTGGACGAACGCCGCCGGCCCGGCGATCGAGCGGTCGACATGCGTCTCGGCGGCGAGGTGGAACACCACGTCGACCCGCTCCGCCGCCAGCAGATCGCCCACCAGCGCGCGGTCGGCGATGTCGCCCTGCACGAACCGGTAGAGCGGCGAATCCGCCAGCGATGCCAGCGATTCGCGCGACGCTGCGTAGGTCAGCGCGTCGAGCACCACCGCGCGCGTGCCGGTCGCGACCAGATGGCGGGCGAGCGCCGAGCCGATGAACCCGGCGCCGCCGGTGACCAGCGCGGTCCTCATGCCGCCCGCGCCACGTCGCGCAGATAGGTGGCATAGCCGGTGCTGCCGAGCGCGGCGGCGCGCGCCAGCACCGCTTCCGCATCCAGCCAGCCCTGATCGAGCGCGATCTCCTCGGGACAGGCGATCTTGATCCCCTGACGGTGCTCGATGGTGCGGACGAACGCGCCCGCATCGTGCAGGCTGTCGTGGGTGCCGGTGTCGAGCCACGCGAAGCCGCGCCCGAGCCGGACGACGTCGAGCGCGTCCCGCCGCAGATAGGCGGAGAGCAGGTCGACGATCTCCAGCTCGCCGCGCGCCGACGGCGCCAGCGTACGCGCGATTGCCGGGGCGTCGCCGTCGCAGAAATAGAGGCCGGTCACCGCCCAGTCGGATTTCGGCTGGCGCGGCTTCTCCTCGATCGCGATCGCGCGGCCGGTGTCCGCGTCGAAGCTGACCACGCCGTACCGCTCGGGGTCGTGGACGCGGTAGGCGAACACGCTCGCCCCGCGTTCCGCCGTCGCGGCGGCGCGGCAGCGCGCGGGCAATCCCTCGCCGTAGAAGATGTTGTCGCCCAGGATCAGCGCCGAACGATCCCCGGCCAGAAACGCCTCGCCGATCAGATACGCCTCGGGCAGCCCCCTCGGCTCGACCTGGACGGCATAGGTCAGGTTGATGCCGAACGCCCCGCCATCTCCCAGCAGCAGCTCGAACATCGGCAGGTCGCGAGGGGTCGAGATGATCAATATGTCGCGGATGCCCGCCAGCATCAGCACCGACAGCGGGTAATAGATCATCGGCTTGTCGAACACCGGCAGCAACTGCTTCGACAGCGCCAGCGTCGCGGGATAGAGCCGCGTGCCGCTCCCCCCCGCCAGAATGATGCCCTTCACGATCCTGTCCCCATGGCCACGCCGCCGGGGATAGCAGCGAATGCTTTAAGCTTCGTTTGCCAGCGCCGCACG
The DNA here is from genome assembly GCF_035555815.1 of Sphingomonas sp. Taxonomy (GTDB): domain Bacteria; phylum Pseudomonadota; class Alphaproteobacteria; order Sphingomonadales; family Sphingomonadaceae; genus Sphingomonas. The sequence goes on along the minus strand of NZ_DATMGG010000112.1, from coordinate 4,206 downwards.
GGCGAAATCGCGGACCGCCGGGCCGATGTCGTCGCGGCCCAGCGCCAGCGCGAGATTGGCCTGGATGAATCCCGCCTTGTCGCCGCAATCGAAACGGCGGCCGGCGAAGGTCACGCCGTGGAACGGCTGGTCGCCGATCATCCGCGCCATCGCGTCGGTCAGCTGGATCTCGCCGCCCGCGCCCTTTTCCTGCCCCTCCAGCACGCGCATCACCTCGGGCTGGAGGATGTAGCGGCCGATCACCGACAGGTTGGACGGCGCGGTGCCCGCCGCCGGCTTTTCCACCAGTCCCTTGACCTCGGTCAGCGCGCCGTCGCGCGCGCCGGGGGTGATGATGCCGTACATGTGGGTCTGGTCGTCGGGCACTTCCTGCGCGCAGATCAGGTTGCCGCCGGTGCGGTTATAGGCATCGACCATCTGCTTGAGGCACCCCGGCCGCCCCGCGCCGCCGACCATGAAATCGTCGGCGAGCAACACCGCGAACGGCTCGTCGCCGACGATGTCGCGCGCGCACCACACCGCATGGCCCAGCCCCATCGGCTCCTGCTGGCGGACATAGGCGACCGCGCCGGGCTTCAATCGGGTCTGGTGGAGCAGGTCGAGCGATTTGCCGCGCTGCGCCATCGTCGTTTCCAGCTCATAGGCGATGTCGAAATGATCCTCGATCGCCGATTTGCCGCGCCCGGTGACGAAGATCATCTGCTCGATCCCCGCCTCGATCGCCTCGTCGACGGCGTACTGGATCAGCGGGCGATCGACGATCGGCAGCATCTCCTTGGGCAGCGCCTTGGTCGCCGGAAGGAAGCGGGTGCCGAGACCACCGACGGGAAACACGGCCTTGCGGAGCGGTTTGAAGGTCATGCGCCCGCCCCTATTCAATCGGCCCGGGTTAGGCCAGCCTTAAGCCCCGGCGGCTAGGTGGGGCGGCATGAGCAAGATTCTGGTGATCTTCGGCACCCGGCCGGAAGCGATCAAGCTGTTCCCCGTCATCCGCGCGCTGGCGGCGGTTCCGGGGCTGGACGTCCGCACCTGCGTCACCGCGCAGCATCGCGGGCTGCTCGATCAGGTGCTGGCGATCGCCGGGCTGGTGCCCGACATCGACCTCGACCTGATGGAGCCGGGCCAGTCGCTCGACCGGCTGACCGCGCGGCTGCTGACCGGGCTGGGCGAGGTGATGGATGCGGAACGGCCCGATCGCGTGCTGGTGCAGGGCGACACCGCCACCGCGATGGTCGGCGCGCTCGCCGCCTATTACCGCAAGGTGCCGGTCGGCCATGTCGAGGCCGGGCTGCGCTCCGGCGACATCTGGCAACCCTGGCCGGAGGAGGTCAACCGCCGCATCGTCGCGCCGATCGCCGACCAGCATTTCGCGCCGACCGACACCGCCGCCGATGCGCTGCGGCGGGAGAATATCGATCCCGCGACGATCCACGTCACCGGCAATACGGTGATCGACGCGCTGTTCGCCACGCGCGACGCGATCGCGGCCGATCCGTCGCTGGCGGCGGGGCTCGATCCGATCGCCGCGCGATTCGCCGGCAAGCGGCTGATCCTGGTCACCACCCACCGGCGTGAGAATTTCGGCGACGGCATGGCCAATATCGCCCGCGCGATCGGCCGCATCGCCGCGCGCGAGGACGTCGCGATCCTGTTCCCGATCCATCCCAATCCCAACGTCGTGTCGGTGATGGACAGCCTGCTGGGCGACCGGAGCAACGTGGCGCGGATCGATCCGCTCGATTACCCGCACTTCATCCGAGCGCTGGGCATGGCCGATCTCGTGCTGACCGATTCGGGCGGGGTGCAGGAGGAAGCGCCCGCGCTGGGCAAGCCGGTGCTGGTCATGCGCGAGACCACCGAGCGCCCCGAAGGCGTAGCCGCCGGCACCGCGCGGCTGGTCGGCACGGCGGAGGAGGCGATCGTTTCCGGTATCTTCACGCTTCTGGACGACAAGGCGGCCTATTCCGCGATGGCCCGCGCCCACAATCCGTTCGGCGATGGCCAGGCCGCGGCACGGATTGCGAGGATCGTCGCGGATGATTTCGGACACTGAGCTCAAGGTCGCTGTTCTCGGCCTCGGCTATATCGGCCTGCCCACCGCGGCGGTGATCGCGCGGACCGGCGCGCAGGTGCTGGGCATCGATGTCCACCAGTCGGTGGTCGACACGATCAATTCGGGCAAGGTCCATATCGAGGAGGTCGATCTCGACGGCCTCGTCTCCGGCGTGGTCGCGCGCGGCACGTTGCGCGCGTCGCTCCAGATCGAGCCGGCCGACGTGTTCGTCATCGCGGTGCCGACCCCGTTCGACGAGGGGCACCAACCCAACATCGGCTATGTCCTGCGCGCCGCGACCACGCTGGCGGCGGTGTTGAAGCCGGGCGACCTCGTCGTGCTCGAATCGACATCGCCGGTCGGCACGACGGAAAAGGTCGCCGCGCTGCTCGCCGAGCTGCGCCCCGACCTCAGGATTCCCGGCCACACCCACGAAAGCCCCGACGTCGCCATCGCCTATTGCCCGGAACGGGTGCTGCCCGGCCGCATCCTGATCGAACTGATCGACAACGACCGCGTCATCGGCGGCATCACCCCGCGCTGCGCGCGCAAGGCGCTGGGATTCTACCGGCGCTTCGTGCGCGGCGCCTGCGTCACCACCACGTCGCGCGCGGCGGAGATGACCAAGCTCACCGAAAACGCGTTCCGCGACGTCAATATCGCTTTCGCCAACGAACTGTCGGTGATCGCCGACGGGCTGGGTGTCGATGTGTGGGAGGTGATCCGGCTGGCCAATCGTCACCCCCGGGTGAACATCCTCTCGCCCGGCCCCGGCGTCGGCGGGCATTGCATCGCCGTCGATCCGTGGTTCCTGGTCGCCGCCGACCCCGACAACAGCGCGCTGATCCGCACCGCGAGGGAGGTCAACGACGGCAAGGTCGCCGTCACCATCGCCCGCGCCGAAGCGATGATCGCGGCGACGCCCGGCCCGGTCGCGCTGCTCGGCCTCGCGTTCAAGGCGAACATCGACGATTTCCGCGAATCGCCGGCGCTTAAGGTGGCGCAGGCGCTGGCGCAGCGATTCGGGGATCGCGTGCGCATCGTCGAACCCTATGCCCGCACGCTGCCCGCCGATTTCGCCGGCACCGGCGCGACGCTGATCGACATCGACACCGCGCTGGAAAGCTGCACCGGGCTGGTCGTGCTGGTCGATCACGACGTGTTCAAATCGGTCCCGCTCGACGAGCGCGCCGACAAGGCGGTCTATGACACGCGCGGCATCTGGCCCGACCAGCCCAAGGCGCGGCCGGCGGCGGCGCCGCCGCTACGGGTGGCGGTATAATCCACCCGCCTGTATCCATCAGACCCGCCCACAACGTCATCATCCGTCTCTGGCTCAGACCGGAATCCCGCGCTGCGCGCCCTTACAGCCCGGCGACCAGCGCCTGCCAGTCGTTGCTCAGCGGCTTGTCGCGCTCGGCCAGGATCGGCGGGACATAGGGCCGCGCCGGCGATGCCGCGATCAGCGCCGCCTCGCGCTCCAGCAGCGCCGCGCGCGTCGTCCAGCGCGGATGGGTGCGCGCCAGCAGGATGCTGTTGAAATGCGCCTTGCCGAACCAGCGCCAGAACCGCGCCGGCGCGGCGACATCGTAGCCGGCGTTGGCCATCAGCGCGATGCCGAGCAGGTCCGCCTCGATCTCGGTCCGGCGGATATAGCCGACGCTGCGCCCGACCGATTCGAACATTCCCCGGCTGACCCCGGCGGCATCGAGCCGCGCGCGGTGGCGCAGGATGTTGTGCGCCAGTTCGTGCGCGACGACGAAGGCGAGTTCGTCGTCGCTCGTGACCGCCTCGATCATCTTGGTCGAGACCTGGACGATCGCGCCGTCCGCGCGCGAATCATAATCGTTGCGTACCGTCACCTCGAACCGGCTGGCGCAGCCCTGGCGCGGGGTGATGGTGCGGGAAACCGGCTGGCCCGCGCGCAACAGATCGAGCGTCACTGCGCCCGCGCGCGCCGCGTCGGTCAGCCGGCGGTCGGCGGCGACCGTGCGATCGGTCGATTCGGCCTGGCCGGTATCGACGGGGCCGGGTTCGAGCACCACGCCATCGACGCGGACGATCGAATCGTTCGCCGCGACCCCGGCCGCCTCGGCCGGGCTGCCGGGCACCACCGCCTCTACCGCGATCGGCGCTTCAAAGCCGAACACCCG
>NZ_DATMGG010000111.1:0-9237 GCF_035555815.1 Sphingomonas sp. | reverse complement strand
CGGCTGGTCGGCGAATCGACGACCGGGGTGATCGCGTCCGGCCCGGTGCTGGCGCTGATGGATATGGCCACCGCGACCTCCGCCTGGCTGAAGCGCGGGCATTTCGCCCCGCAGGCGACACTCGACCTGCGCATCGATTATCTGCGCGCGGCGACGCCGGGCAAGACGGTGTTCGGACGCGGCGAATGCTATCGGCTGACCCGGTCGATCGCGTTCGTGCGCGGGCAGGCGCATGACGGCGATCCCGGCGATCCGCTGGCGCATGTCGCCGGCACTTTCATGCTGACCGACGCATGATCGAACCGCTGCCCCCCTATGCCGAACTGCTCGGGCTGGCGATCGAGGAAGGCGATGGCGCGCCGGTGCTGCTGATGCCGTTCGACATGGCGCGGGTGGGTGGCCGGCCCGGTTTCCTTCACGGCGGCGCGATCGGCGGGCTGCTGGAGATGGCGGCGATCGTCGCGCTGCGCCACGCGCTGGACGGGGCGGCGGCGCGCATCAAGCCGGTCAACCTGTCGGTCGACTTCATGCGCGGCGGGCGCGACAAGCCGACGCGGGCGCAGGGGCTGGTGCGCCGGCTGGGCAATCGCGTCGCCAATGTCGATGCGATCGCGTGGCAGGACGATCCGGCCAGCCCGATCGCGTCCGGCCGGCAGACCTTCCTGCTGGTCCGCTGATAGCTCGGATCAGCGCGGCGGGGTCAGCCTCAGCAGTTTACCCTGTGCATCCTCGCCGCCGTCCTCCAGCAGCCAGATCGCGCCGTCGGGCGCCTGCGCGAGGTCGCGGATGCGGGTGCCCATGTCCCACTGGTTCGCGGCGGTGGCGGTGTCGCCGTTCACCGTCACGCGCAGCAGCGCCTTGCCCGACAGCGCGGCGATCAGCAGCGATCCGCGATATTGCGGGAACATCTTCCCTGAATAGGCGATCATCCCGCCCGGCGAGATCGACGGGTTCCACCACAGTTTGGGTGCCTCCAGGTCGGGGCGGCTGGGGTGGTCGGGGATCGGCTGGCCCGAATAATTGTCGCCGTTGGACACGATCGGCCAGCCATAGTTGCGGCCCGGCTCGATCAGGTTGAGCTCGTCGCCGCCGCGCGGCCCCATCTCCTCCTCCCACAGCCGGCCGTCGGGGGTGAACGCCAGGCCATAGGGATTGCGGTGGCCGGTGCTCCACGTCATCGCCTCGACCCCGCCGGCGGCGTAATTCGGATTGCCGGGCCACGCCTTGCCGTCGAGCGTCAGCCGCAGGATCTTGCCCAGCGCCTGTTTCGGGTCCTGCGCAGGGGCGAACCGCTGGCGCTCGCCCGAGCTGAGGAACAGCGACTGGCTGTCGGGGGCGAAGACGATGTTGGCGCCGAACTGGCCGCCGGGGCCGTTCTCGCCCGCGCGCCAGATCACCTGTAATCCCTTGAGCGCGGGGGCTTTGCCGCTGTCCAGCGTCGCGCGGGCCAGCGCCAGTGCCGCGCCGTTCGCGCCCGGCTCCGAATAGGAGAGATAGACGGTGCCGCTGCGCGCGAAATCGGGCGCGACCGCGACGTCGAGCAGCCCGCCCTGGCCACCGGCCGCGACCGCCGGCACGCCGGCGACGTCGGCCACCGCGCCGTCGGTCGCGCGCAACTTCAGCCGACCCGCCTTTTCGGTGACCAGCAGCCGCCCGTCGGGCAGGAAGGCGAGGGCGAACGGCGTGTCGAACCGTCCGATCTCCGTAACCGTGAATGGGGGCGGGGTGGCGGGCAGGTTGGCGCGGCCGGTGGTCGCCGGGACATTGGCGATGTCGCTGGCCGGGGCGTTGCGCGGGAGCTGGGTGAGCGGCCGTGCCGGCGCGTCGGCGCCCTGGGCGTTGGTCTGCGCCGCGCCGGGTTTTTCGCCGGAACAGGCGATCAGCGTGACGGCAAGGGCGAGCGGGGCGAGGCGCATGGGGATCTCCCGGAGGATTGGTTCACTTCCGAACGTGCCAGCCGCCGCCCGGTTGCGCCAGCCTCAATGCCCGCGAGTCTCAATGCCCGCGGCAGGCGAGCAGGTCGAGGATGTCGTCGATCCGCGCCGGGTCGCCCGCCGCGATCACTTCACCGACGCTGCCCGCGTGGAGCGGATCGCCCGCCCAGTCGCACATCCGCCCGCCCGCGCCTTCGACCACCGGCACCAGCGCGGCGAAATCGTGGAGCTTGAGGTTGGCCTCGACCACCACGTCGAGGTGGCCGGAAGCCAGGCAGGCGTAATTGTAGCAGTCGCCGCCCAGCACGGTCGACCGCACCGCCGCGTCGAGATGCTCGAACGCATGGAGCTGGGCGTCGTCGAACGCGGCGGGGGAGGTGGTGCCGAGCAGCGCGTCGGCGAGGTCGCGGCACCGCCGGGTCGCGGCGGGCCGGCCGTTGAATTCGGTCGGCCGCCCGGCGACGCCGATCCAGCGTTCCTTGAGGATCGGCTGGTCGATCACCCCCAGCACGGGCCAGCCGCCCTCGGTCAGCGCGATCAGCGTGCCGAAGATCGGCCGCCCGGCGATGAAGGCGCGGGTGCCGTCGATCGGATCGAGCACCCATTGCCGCCCGCTGCTGCCCTCCTCGATGCCATATTCCTCGCCGGCGATGCCGTCGCGCGGCACCTCCGCCGCCAGGATGCGCCGCATCGCCGCCTCCGCCTCCCGGTCTGCGCGGGTGACCGGGGTTTCGTCGGGCTTGATCTCCAGCCCGAATTCGGCGCGGAACAGCGGGCGGATCGCCGCGCCGGCGGCATCGGCGAGGCGATGGGCGAGCGCGATATCGGAAGGGGTGACGGCCATGACACCCCGCCTAGCGCGGCTGTTGCGCGACCGCCAGCCGGTGATGACTCGGCGCAGGCAAAGGCGTATTCGGCCAAAGCGTCTCCGCCGAGAGGATATCTGCCATGCGCCTGCCCGTGATCGCCGCCACCGTCGCCCTGTTGTTCGCCGCACCCGCCGATGCCGCGCTCGCGCCTGGAGCCAGGGCGCCCGATTTCGCCACGCGCGGCGCCGTCGCCGGCAAGGTCGTCGACGTGCGGCTGCACGATCTGCTCAAGAAGGGGCCGGTGGTGCTCTATTTCTTCCCGGCGGCCTTTACCGGCGGCTGCAACGCCGAGGCGGCGGCCTTTGCCGACAAGATCGCCGACTTTACCGCCGCCGGCGCGACCGTGATCGGCATGTCGGGCGATTCGGTCGAGGTGCTCCAGAAATTCTCCGAGGAGAAATGCGCCGGCAAATTCACAGTCGCCAGCGCCGGACCGCGCGTGGTGGCTGGCTATGACGTCGCGCTGGGCCGGCAGATCAAGACGCCCGGCGGCGCGACGATCAACGCCACCAGCCGCACCAGCTATGTCATCGCGCGCGACGGGCGGATCGCGTTCGTCCACAACGATCCCAGCCCGGCGGATCACATCGCCGGCACGTTGGCGGCGGTGCAGGCGCTGAACAAGGCGAAGTCCTGAATCGTCCCTCCCCCCGGCCTGGCGCGACAACCCGATATTAGGGGTTTGGCGATTATGGTCGTGCTTAAGGGTGCCCTAACCAAGGCGCCGATCTGGGGAAATGGATTCGCTTGTCATGTCAGGCTCCGTCCGTGCCGAAAGCGTTGATGACGCTTCCTGTTCCTTTACCCTGTTCGATCGGATCGGCGGGTTCCTGCGCGATCATCGGCTGGGGACGGACCCGGCCAGCTATGCCCTTGTCCATGCGATTCTGTCCGATCCCGCCGGATCGCTGGGGCGGGCGGCCGCGCGGATCACCGAAGGCGGCGTGCGGCTGACCACGCGCGACATCGATCGACTGTGCGACGAGGGGGGCATCGCCGCACCGCAGCCCGACCGGGCGAACGCCGACGGCCTGGTCGCGCAGACGCAGCTCCAGGTGGAGGGCTTTGCCGACATGGTGCAGGGCCTGCGCGACCAGGCCAACGGCTTCGGCCGCGACCTGGCGGCCAGTGCCGATCGCATCCGGCGGCAACAGGATGCGCTGCCCACCCAGTCGGACGTGGTCGATGAGGTCGCGCGCATCACCGCGACGATGGTGTCGCGTGTGCGGGTGGCGGAGGCGCAGCTCGAAACCGCGACTCGCGAGGCCGACGAGCTGCGCGCCAAGCTCGAAGAGGCGCGCGACAACGCCCGGCGCGATCCGCTCACCGACCTGCCCAATCGCCGCGTCTTCGAGGAGAGCTTTGCCGCTTGCCTGGCAGCCGGAAAGTCGATGTGCCTGGCGGTGTGCGACATCGATCATTTCAAGCGGGTCAACGATCGCTTCGGCCATGCCGTCGGCGACCGCGTGCTCAAGGCGATCGCCACCGCGTTGAGCGAGACGTGCGCCCCGCATCTCGTCGCCCGCTATGGCGGGGAGGAGTTCGTGGTGATTTTTACCGACATCGACACCGATTCCGCGCGGGCGGCGATCGACGCCGCGCGCGGGGTGGTGGCGCACAAGCGCTATCGGCTGCGCGAGACCGACCAGCCGCTGGGGTCGGTCACGATATCGGCGGGGCTGGTGCGTGTCGAGGAGGGCGACAATGCGCGCAGCGCGTTCGGGCGGGCCGATGCGCTGCTCTATGCGGCCAAGAACGAGGGCCGGAACTGCGTCCGCGCGGCGTGAACGCGGCGGGATCGGAGCCGATTCCGATCCGATCGCATCGGCTCGGCTGCGCGAGGTTTTTGATTTGACGCGTTTCCGGATTCAGCAGCTGGTTTCTACCTGCTTGGAAGACGCTAGCCGTTGACGATCGTGCCGCCATTGGGGTGGAGGACCTGCCCGCTCATATAGCTCGAATCGTCGCAGGCGAGGAACAGATAGGCCGGCGCGACCTCGTTCGGCTGGCCGGGTCGGCCCATCGGCGTGTCCTCCCCGAAATGCGCAAGCTTGTCCGGCGAGGCGCCGCCCATCGGATTGAGTGGCGTCCAGATCGGTCCGGGCGCCACGGCGTTGACGCGGATGCCCTTGCCGACCAGGTTCTCGGACAGCGCACGGGTAAAGGCGGTGATCGCCCCCTTTGTCGATGAATAGTCGAGCAGTTCCTTCGATCCCTGGTAGCTGGTGACCGATGTCGAATTGACGATCCGCGCGCCCGCGCTCAGGTGCGGCATCGCCGCCTGGACCATGAAGAACATGCCGAAGATGTTGGTCTGGAACGTGCGGCGCAATTGCTGCTCGGTGATGTCGGTGATGTCGTCGTCGGGGTGCTGCTCGCCGGCGTTGTTGACCAGCACGTCGATTCGGCCGAACGCGGCGATGGTATCGGCGACGACGCGGTCGCACATCTTGCGCGATCCGACATCGGCGGTAATGGCGATCGCGCGGCGACCCTCCGCCTCGACGATGCGCCGGGTTTCCTCGGCGTCGTCGCTCTCGCACAGATAGACGATCGCGATATCGGCACCCTCGCGCGCGAACAGCGCACAGACGGCCCGGCCGATGCCGCTGTCACCGCCGGTCACGATCGCGACCTGCCCGGCCAGCCGCCCCGATCCGGGATAGCGCGGCTGCCATTCGGGCTTGGGCTCAAGCGCGCTTTCGTGTCCCGGCAGCGCGTCCTCGTGGATCATTTCGACGGTGTCGCTCATCGCTCGCGTCCTTGGTTGGGAATGATCGTCCAACCGGCGGGGGCGTGGGCGGTTCCCCGAAGAGGGGGCAGCCGGGGCTCAGGCTGCGATGATGCCGGCCCCGGGTGCGCTGCTGGCGAGGATCAGGACGACGGTCGCGGCGAACGACATGGCGGTGATCGCGAACGAGCGGATCATGGTGTTTGCTCCAGACGAGAGGGGTGAGGTCACGCGACCGGAATGTGCGGGGCGGAAGCGATCACCAGCATCACGGTGGCGATCACCGCGCCGGCAAAGGCGACGGTCGAGCGCTGCAGCATTTCGAAACGGACGATCATTTTAACAAACTCCCTGGTCTTGCTGTTCGGTGCCGGACCATCCGGCGCCGATGCCTGGAAGATTGCAGGGAGTGTGCCAGTTTTATAAGTTGTTGATTTTACTATAGGTCGCTGATCTCCGCTGCGAAACCCGCCGCGTTCAGTGGCGAATTTTGCCAGATATTGGCGATTATGCCGGGGCAGTCGCGCCGATCGGGCCTATCCCCGCCGCTTCGCCGCGCGAGTAGGTGCCGGTGAGCAGCCCGGCGGCGAGCACGCGGCCCCGCATCACCGCCACCGCGTTGCTGCGGTTGGGCGTCTCGCCCGGATCGCCGCCGGGGGCGAGCGCGAACAGCTGGAAGGCGTAGCGATGCTCGCCGTGTCCGGTCGGCGGATCGGGCGGCAGCCAGCCTTCGCGGCGAAAGCTGTTGCGGCCGACGTCGCCGGCCTCGCCGCCCGCGCCGTCGGCGACGATCGCGCCCTCCGCCAGCTGGCCGTCCGCGCCGGGCAGGCCCCACATGATCGCATGGACCAGCGGGCTGGGCGTCGGCGCGTCGGGGTCCTCGACCAGCAGCACCAGGCTGTCGGTGCCGTCGGGCACCCCCGTCCAGAACAGCGGCGGCGACACCCCCGCGCCATCGGCGGTGAAACGCACGGGCAGCCGCGCGCCGTTGGCGAAGGCGGGGCTGCGCAGGTCGAGCGCGGCGAAGCTGCCGAGGCCCGGCTGGACGATGGCGAGCTTGTCCGCCCCCGCCCGCACCCCCTTCAGCGCGGCGCCGAGCCAACGGGGCACGTGCTCGAGCATGGCGGTTAGAGGTCCAGCTTCTCGTAGTCGGCGGGCGGGCTGATCAGCTCCATCCGCTCGGCGAGCAGCGGGCGGAAGCTCGGCCGGCTTTTCATGCCGACGTACCAGCGCTTGGCCTGTTCGTGGCTCTTCCAGTCGATCCCGCCCAGATAGTCGGCGACCGAGATCTGCGCGGCGGCGGCGAGATCGGCCAGGCTCATCGTCGCGCCGGCGATCCACGTGCTGTGATCGAGCAGATAGTCGATATAGTCGAGGTGGCCGACCACCGCCTTCATCGCTTCGCGCAGCGCCGCGCCGTCGGGCGAGCCCTGCCGCGTCACGCGCTTGAGCATCCGTTCGTTGAGCAGCGGCGCGGTGACGTCGCGATAGAATTGGGTGTCGAACCACGCGACCAGCCGGCGGATCTCCGCCCGGTTGGCGGCCGTGCCGTTGATCATCGCCGCCTTTTCGACGGTCTCCTCGAAATATTCGCAGATCGCCAGCGAATCGATCAGCGGCAACCCGCCGCGTTCGGTGTCGACCATCACCGGGGTCTGGCCGGCGGGGTTCATGTCGATGAACTCGTCGCGGCGCAGCCACGGCGATTCCCGCACCGGCTCGTAACCGATGCCCTTTTCGCCAAGCAGCAGCCGCAGCTTGCGCGAGAAGGGACAAAGCGGAAATTGGTAAAGCTGCCACATGTCCCACGGCATAGCCGCCGCGCCGGGGCGGGGAAAGCGCAACCGTCATCCGGCGCGCGCCGGATGACGGTCTCCCGTCATTCCGCCGCGACCATCTCGATTTCGTCGTCGAGCGGGTAGGCGAGGCGGCTGATCATCTCCTTTGGACACACCTGCCAGAAATGATCGCGGATGCGGTCCCAATCCTCGATCAGCCCCTGCGCCCAGGCGCTGTGGGTCGCATCGACATGCGCGCGGACCAGCGCGAGCAGCACCGATTCCCAATGGCGCGACGCCAGCCGCTGCCACACGATCGTTTCGGGATTGGCGCGCCGGGCGAAGCTGGCGTCGGGATCGTAGATGAACGCCATGCCGCCGGTCATGCCCGCCCCGAAATTGGCGCCGACCCCGCCCAGCACCACTGCGATGCCGCCGGTCATATACTCGCAGCCGTTGGCGCCGCAGCCCTCGACCACCACCTGCGCGCCCGAATTGCGCACCGCGAACCGCTCGCCCGCCTGGCCGGCCGCGAACAGCCGGCCCGACGTCGCGCCATAGAGCACGGTGTTGCCGATGATCGTGTTGTCCTGGCTGGCCAGCGGCGACGACACCATCGGGCGGACCGAGATGACCCCGCCCGACAACCCCTTGCCGACATAGTCGTTGGCGTCGCCGAACACCTCCAGCGTGATACCCTTGCACAGGAATGCGCCCAGCGACTGGCCCGCCGATCCGCGCAGCCGCACCGTAACGTGCCCGTCGTCGAGCGCCGCCATGCCAAAGGTGCGGGTGATCTCGCTCGACAGCCGCGTGCCCACCGCGCGGTGGGTGTTACGCACCGAATAGGTCAGCTGCATCTTCTCGCGCCGGCTGAACACCGCCGCCGCGTCGTGGATCATCTGCGCGTCGAGGCTGTCGGGCACCTCGTTGCGGAAGGTCGAGAGCGAGAAGCGGCGTTCGGCGTCGGTCGCGTCGACCTTGGCGAGGATCGGGTTGAGGTCGAGGTCGTCGAGGTGCTCGGCGCCGCGGCTGACCTGGCGCAGCAATTCGGTGCGCCCGATGATCTCGTCGAGGCTGCGCACGCCCAGCCGCGCCAGGATTTCGCGCACTTCCTCGGCGATGAAGGTCATCAGGTTGATGACCTTTTCCGGGGTGCCGGTGAACTTCTGGCGCAGCTTCTCGTCCTGCACGCACACGCCGACCGGGCAGGTGTTCGAATGGCACTGGCGCACCATGATGCAGCCCATCGCCACTAGGCTGAGCGTGCCGATGCCGAATTCCTCCGCACCGAGGATCGCGGCGATGACGATGTCGCGCCCGGTCTTCAGCCCGCCGTCGGTGCGCAGCCGTACCCGGCCGCGCAGGCCGTTGAGCGTCAGCGTCTGGTTGACCTCGGTCAGCCCCATTTCCCAGGGCGTGCCGGCGTATTTGATGCTGGTCTGCGGGCTGGCGCCGGTGCCGCCGTTGTGGCCGGATACCAGGATGACGTCGGCATGCGCCTTCGCCACGCCCGCCGCGACGGTGCCGATGCCGGCGGAGGAGACCAGCTTGACGCACACCCGCGCGCGCGGATTGATCTGCTTCAGATCGTAGATCAGCTGCGCCAGATCCTCGATCGAATAGATGTCATGGTGTGGCGGCGGGCTGATCAGGCCGACACCGGGGGTGGCGTGGCGCAGCTTCGCGATCAGCTCGGTCACCTTGAAGCCGGGCAACTGCCCGCCCTCGCCGGGCTTGGCGCCCTGCGCGACCTTGATCTCGATCTCCTCGCAGGCGTTGAGATATTCGGCGGTGACGCCGAACCGGCCCGACGCGATCTGCTTGACCCCGGAATTGGCGTTGTCGCCGTTTTCATAGGGGGAATAGCGCGACGAATCCTCGCCACCCTCCCCCGACACCGCCTTGGCGCCGATGCGGTTCAT
>NZ_DATMGG010000110.1:0-10860 GCF_035555815.1 Sphingomonas sp. | reverse complement strand
CATGTCGGCGCGTTCGGCAACGCCATCCATTGCCCGCTGTCGGGCGGACTCGATTCGCGTTTGCTGCTGGGCGCGTTGCGCGCGGCGGGAGCGCGGCCGGACGTCTATGTCTACGGTCCGCCGGGCGACGCCGACGTCGCCATCGCGCGGGCGATCGGCGCGGCCGAGGGCTTTCCCGTCGCGTGGATCAACAAGGCGGAACAGCCGCTCGCCCCCGACGCCTTTGCCGAGCAGGTCGAGCGCAACTTCCACGCGTTTGACGGGCTGCCGACCTATGGCAACATCTTTGACAACGGCGGGAATTTCGCCGCGCAGCGGGCGCGCCATGCCGGCGGGGCGCTGGCAGCATCGGGGGGCTGCGGCGAGATCTACCGCAATTTCTTCTACCTGCCCGACCGGCCGATCGGCGCGGCGGCGGTGGCGCGGACCTTCTACGCCCGCTTCACCCCGGCCGACACCACCGCGCTGTTCGACGAGACCGATTTCCTGCGCCGCATCACCACCAAGATCGCGGACGCGCTGGGGGTCGACCAGCGCGACACGCTGCCGCGCGGGCTGGTCGAGCACATCTATCCGCGCGTGCGCTGCCGTGCATTGTTCGGGCGGGAGGTCAGCCTGGAGGCGCGGCTGGGCGCCTATCTGATGCCGTTCCTCGATCATCAGGTGGTGGCAGAGGCGATGACGCTGCCGATGGCGCTCAAGCACGCCGGCCGGTTCGAGGCGATGCTGCTGGCCGCGATCGACCCGGCGCTGGCGCGGCACATGTCCGCCTATGGCCACGATTTCGCCGGCCCGCCCGGCCGCCGCCACCGCTTCGACGAATGGTCGTCGCGCATCCGCCCGATCTGGCTGCGCCAGCGCAGCTACGCGATCCAGCGCCGGCTGCGCCCGATGGCGGACGAGCATGGCGGGCTGCTGGGCGGCGAGTACATGGGGCGGGTGATCGACCCGGCGTTTCCAGCGATGCGGCGCTATTTCGCGATGGACCGGATCACCGACAGCGGCCTGTGGCGGCGGATCGCCAATCTGGAATATCTGGCGGCGCGGCTGGGGTCGCGGCTGGCGGAGTGACACGGCCTGCCGGCCGGTGCGCGGAGTTGCAGGCGTTGGCGCCCCGGACCCTGAACTCCCGCCTGCGCGGGAGCACAATTGCTAGAACCAGCGTGATCCCTCCGGCGTGATCCGGTCGGCGAGCTGGTTGTTCCGCACCGTCACCTTGTCACCCGACCAGTTGCCGACCAGCGTCGTCTTCCACTTGAACCCGTCGGCGAGCCACGCCCGGTTGTTCTCGACCATAAGCCCGGCGGAGCTGTGCTTGATCCCTTCCGGCCCGACGGTGATCATCGTCGCGTAATTGTCCTTGTTCGGCCCGACCACGAAGCTGTTGCCGGCGATGCGTCCGCTCGCGCCGTTGGACAGGTCGATCATGTAGTTGGTGTGCGATCCCTTGCTGTCGTCGAAACTCGAATCGAGGATCTCGACGCGCGGCGCGCGGGTCTTGACGTAATGGCCGCCGGTGCCGCGTTCGAAACGCGACCGGGTGATCTTCAGCGCCGCATAGTCGCCGATGTAGATCGAATGCGCGCCGTTGCCGGTCGGATCCTTGCCCAGGCCGGCGAAGGTCGACTGGTCGATGGTGATGCTGCTCGACGGATCGTTGGCGGAAAGGATGCCCGACTGGCCGTCGATGAACATGCTGCGGGTGACGGTCAGGTCGCCCTTTTCGATGCGGATGCCGGCACCGTTGCCATCGTTGACATAGGTGTGGGTGAATACGATCCCGTCGATCCGTGCTCCAGCGCCGCGCAGGACCAGCGTCGCCTTGCCTTCACAGATCGCGCGTTCGAAGATCGTCTTGCCCGGCACCTCCGCGACATAGGCGACTCGGCCCGATTCCTGGACGGCGCATTCGTGATAGGTGCCCGGCGCGATGCGGATGGTGCCGTCGCCGCCCTGCAATGCCGCCATCGCCTCATCGAAGCTGCGGAAAGACTGTCCGGTTTCGGCGACGGTGAACGCCGCGCGCTCCCCCTGCGGATAGGCGGGCGCGGATAACGCGGTGACCGAGGCGAGGAGGAGCAGCAGGCGCATCGCGGCAATCCCGAACGGCGCGGCATCCAGGCGGCGCCGGCCCGGCTTAACCGACAACGGTTACCGACGGGTTAGGGTCAGGCCGTTGGGGGCGCCGGTCGGAACGCTTCCCCGTCACGGGCATTGGTCGCCCTTCGGATGACGGAGGCGATGTGACGGCACGGATCGTGTACAGCGACGACAGCGGACCGGGGATCACCCGGCGCAAGTTGAGCCATGGCTGGAGCTATTGGGGGCCAGACGGCGCCCGCGTCGCCGATCGCGACCAGATCGACCGGCTGAACGCGATCGGGCTGCCGCCCGCCTATCGGGATGGCTGGTTCAATCCGGATCCGCGCGGCCATATCCAGGCGGTCGGCCGCGATGCCCGCGGCCGCAAGCAATATCGCTACCACCCCGATTTCCGCGCGGCACGCGAGGCGGAGAAATACGACGGCTGCGCCGGCTTTGGCCGCGCGTTGCCCAAATTACGCGCGCGGGTCGAGGCCGATCTGCGCCGCCCGGCGCTGAGCCGGGAAAAGGCGGTGGCGGCGGTCGTGCGGCTGCTCGACCTTGGCCGGCTGCGCGTCGGCAACGAAGGCTATGCCCGGACCAACAAGAGTTTCGGCGCCACCACGCTGCGCAAGCGCCATGCCGCGCTGGCCGGATCGACGCTGCGCCTCCAGTTCCGCGCCAAATCGGGCAAGATGCGCCGGTTGACCATCACCGACCGCAGCCTGGCGCGGTTCGTGCGGCGATGCCACGATCTGCCGGGCCAGCACCTTTTCGCCTGGCTCGATGCCGCCGGAGAGGCACACCCGGTCACGTCCGGCGACGTCAACGACTATATCCGCGCGGCGACCGGCGCCGACTTCACCGCCAAGCATTTCCGCACCTGGGGCGCCAGCGTGATCGCGTTCACCGCGCTGGTCGAAGCCGATGGGGACATCGGGCTGAAGGCGATGCTGGAACCGGTCACCGCGATCCTGGGCAACACCCCGGCGATCGCGCGCAAGAGCTATGTCCACCCGACGCTGATCACGCTGGCCGCATCCCGCGACCAGGCCGCGCTGCGCGCCCGCGCGCTGCCGCGGGTGACCCGCTATCTGAGCCGGGCGGAGCGCGCGCTGATCGAGTTGCTGGAAAATTCGCCGCCGACTGGCCACAAGCACAGCTGACTGACGGAGTTCCGATGAGCAACATCACCGCCGCCAACAAGGCGCAGATCACCCCGGCCGAGGTCCAGGCCCACGCCACCACGCTGTTTGCCGACGGTGCGGTGTGGTTGCGCACCAACTGGCTGGCGATCCTGATCGCGGTCGGAGTCGCGGCGGCGATCTGGCTGGCGCTGCACGGCTTGCGCCGGCTGGGGATGCGCCTGTGCCGCAACGAACCGGGCCCGGCGGGCTGGCGCACGGTGATCGGGCGCGCGATCGCGCGCACCGGCAACGTCTTCATCACCATGACCGCCGCGCAACTGGTCACCGGCTATGCCGATGCGCCGCCGTCGGTGGCGACGACGATCCATTTCTTGTTCACCGTCGCCGCAGTGTTCCAGGCGGCGGTGTGGGCGCGCGAGATCATCCTCGGCGCGGTCGAGGCGCGTACCGGGACGGACGACCACGCCGCGCTCGGCACCGCGATGGGGCTGATCCGCGTCCTGGTCACCTTTGCCCTGTTCGCGATCGCGCTGGTGGTGGTGCTCGACAATCTCGGCGTCAACGTCACCGGGCTGGTCGCCGGGCTGGGCGTCGGTGGCATCGCGATCGGCCTGGCCGCGCAGGGCATCTTCGCCGATCTGTTCGCGGCGCTGGCGATCATCTTCGACCGGCCATTCCGCGTCGGCGAGACGGTCAGCTATGACCAGACCACCGGATCGGTCGAGCGCATCGGGCTGAAATCGACCCGCATCCGCGCCACCACCGGCGAGGAGCGCGTGATCTCCAACAAGAACCTGCTCGACAAGGAAATCCGCAACATCACCCAGCGATCGTATCGGCGCGGCACCTTCACCCTGTCGCTGGTCTACGAGACGCCGGCGGAACTGGCCGAACGGGTGCCGGCGATCCTGAAGGAGCTGGTCGAGGCGCAGGGTTTGCGATTCAACCACGCCGGTCTGGTCAATTTTGCCCCGAACACGCTGGAATTCGAGGTCGAATTCGATTCGCGCAGCCCGCTGGCCGACGTCCTGTTCGAAAAGCGCCACAAGCTGGGGATCGCGATCCTGGGCCGGTTCGCGCAGGAGGGAATCAGCTTCGCCGATCCGATCCTCGCGCATACGCCGCCATCGCCGCGCGGGTGAGCCAGCGCCCTCTCCCGCCCGGCGCCGGCATGATTTAGAACTTCGGGTTCGGTGACGGCCGCCCGCGTTCCGTCACCGCTTCGCTCGATGATCGCCCCGCCGCCGCCGATCTTCGTAATCGCGGTCCGCCGCCCCTTGCGGCGGCGGCGCAGCCGTGCTTGAGGAGCCGTCGAGGCGTCGTGCCGCAGTGCCGCAAGAGGGAATTGCCGTGGAAACGATCACCATTCAGGAAAGGGCCGCCCAGATCGGCCAGGAAGCCGTGTCCGACTGGGTCGAGGTCAGCCAGGAGATGATCGACAAGTTCGCCGATGCGACGGGCGATCACCAGTTCATCCACGTCAACCCGCAGATGGCGGCGGTGACGCCATTCGGCGGCACGATCGCACATGGTTTCCTGACGCTGTCGCTGATGCCGCTGCTGTCGTCGAAGACCGACCTGCCGCAGATCGCGGGCGTGCGGATGGGCGTCAACTACGGCGGCAACAAGGTCCGCTTCCTCACGCCGGTGCGCTCGGGAAAGCGCGTGCGCGGGCGCTTCAAGCTGCTCGAGCTGATCGAGAAGCGCCCGGGCCAGTGGCAGCAGACCAGCGAATACACCGTCGAGATCGAGGGCGAGGACAAGCCAGCGATGATCGCCGAATGGATCAGCCAGCTCTTCATCTGACCGCTCACCGAAAGGAAACAGACCCATGCGTTCCGCCGTCATCGTCTCCACCGCCCGCAGCCCGATCGGCCGCGCCTATCGCGGCGCATTCAACAACCTGCCCTCCCCCACGCTGGGCGCCCACGCGATCCGCGAGGCGGTGAAGCGCGCCGGGATCGACGGGGCCGAGGTCGACGACGTCGTGTTCGGCTCCGCGCTGCAACAGGGGCATCAGGCCGGCAACATCGCCCGCACCTCGCTGCTGCGCGCCGGGCTGCCGGTCACCGTGTCGGGCATGTCGCTCGACCGTCAGTGCGCGTCGGGGCTGATGGCGATCGCCACCGCAGCCAAGCAGATCGTGGTCGACAACATGAACGTCGCGATCGGCGGCGGCGTCGAATCGATCAGCCTGGTCCAGACCGCGCAGATGCGCGTCGCGCCCGATCCCGAGCTGCTGGCGATGCACAAGGACGTCTATATGCCGATGCTGGGCACCGCCGAGGTGGTCGCCAAGCGCTATGGCATCAGCCGTGAGGCGCAGGACGAATATTCGCTCCAGTCGCAGCAGCGCACCGCCGCCGCGCAGGCCGCCGGCAAGTTCGACGACGAGATCGTGCCGCTGACCGCGACGATGGCGGTGACCAACAAGGAAACCAAGGAAGTCACCTACAAGGAGGTGACGCTGTCGAAGGACGAGGGCAATCGCGCCGACACCACGCTGGAGGGTCTGCAATCGCTCCAGCCGGTGATGGGGCCGGGCTTTACCATTACCGCCGGGAACGCCAGCCAGCTGTCCGATGGCAGCTCCGCCAGCGTGCTGATGGAGGAGAAGCTCGCCGAACAGCGCGGGCTGACCCCGCTCGGCCGCTATGTCGGCATGGCCGTCGCCGGCACCGAGCCGGACGAGATGGGTATCGGCCCGGTGTTCGCCATCCCCAAGCTGCTCGAGCGCAACGGGCTGAAGATGGACGACATCGGCCTGTGGGAGCTGAACGAGGCGTTCGCGGTGCAGGTGCTCTATTGCCGTGACAAGCTGGGCATTCCCAACGAACTGCTCAACGTCAACGGCGGGTCGATCTCGATCGGCCACCCCTATGGCATGACCGGCGCACGCTGCACCGGCCACGCGCTGATCGAGGGCAAGCGCCGCGGCGCCAAGTACGTCGTCGTGACGATGTGCGTCGGCGGCGGCATGGGCGCGGCGGGACTGTTCGAAGTCCTGTAAGAAACGACATGGACGCGCGGGGTCGCTCCCTCGCGCGTCCGCTTTCGCCGTCAGCACATATCGTTGCGACAACCCCGGCGTCGCACCCGGCGCGCAAGGCCGACGGAAGCCGTGGCGCCACCCCCGACGCGCCCCACGCCCTGCCCCGAAGGGTTGGGACAGGCCGGGTTTCGCTCACCCTTTCCGGTCACCGGCATTTTCGGAAACATCCCTAGCCGCGGGTTAACCGCGCCTGTTCACCGTGACTTGAAACGACGGCGGTATCGCGGTCGGGTCGATCACCGGGGGATGCCCGAAAATGCGTTTTGGCTGGACCGTCGCCGCACCGGCGCGGCATAGCGTTTCCGTGCTTGCCCTTCTCGCCCTTCTCGCCGGCTGGCTGGCTGGGGTGCCGGCCTGGGCGGGCACGATCCGCGATATCCGGGTCAGCGGCAACGCGATCACCCTCCGCTTCGACGACAGCGTCGCCGATGCCAGCGCCTTCGTGCTCGACGCCCCGCGCCGGATCGCGATCGATCTGGGCGGCGCGGTGCCCGGTCCGCCCGCGCGCGCCAGCGGCGGCGCGGTAGAGGGGGTGCGCCAGGGCGCGCGCGACGGCGGCGCGCGGGTGGTGCTGGACCTCGCCCGGCCGGCGATCGTCACCGAGGGACGCTTCGGCGACGACGGCCGCACGCTTACGCTGGCCCTGCGCACTGTCGACGACGCCACCTTTGCCCGCGCCGCCAGCGAACGCCGGCTGCAATTCCTGCCACCGTTCAACTATCTCGCGCCACCGGCGCGGCACGCCTACAGCGTGGCGATGCCCGTGCCGCCACCGGCCAAGGCGCCGCCGCTGCCCGACATATCCGGCGATCCGTCGCGCCCGCTGGTGGTGATCGACGCCGGCCATGGCGGCCATGATCCCGGCGCGCTCTCGCCCGACGGCACGCTGCGCGAAAAGGATCTGACACTGAAGGTCGCGAAGGCGATCCGCGACGAACTGCTGGCTTCGGGGCGCGTGCGCGTGGCGATGACGCGCGACGACGACCGCTTCCTGATCCTCCAGGATCGCTACGGCATCGCCCGCCGACTAGGGGCGAGCCTGTTCATCTCGATCCACTGTGACAGCGCCGGCAACCCCGACGCATCGGGCGCAACGGTCTATACCCTGTCGGAAGTCGCGTCCGACAAGGAAGCGGCGCGGCTGGCGGCGCGCGAGAACAAGGCGGACGTGCTTGCCGGGGTCGATCTGGGCGATGCGTCCCCCGACATCTCGTCGATCCTGATCGACCTGACCCAGCGCGAGACGATGAACACCTCGGCCAGCTTCGCCCGCCTGCTGGGACGCGAGGCCAAGCCGCTGATTCCGACCAAGGCGG
The DNA here is from genome assembly GCF_035555815.1 of Sphingomonas sp. Lineage (GTDB taxonomy): Bacteria > Pseudomonadota > Alphaproteobacteria > Sphingomonadales > Sphingomonadaceae > Sphingomonas. The sequence goes on along the minus strand of NZ_DATMGG010000110.1, from coordinate 3,262 downwards.
CGTTCCACCGCATGGCGTCGCTGATGGTGCTCAAGGCGCCGGACATGCCGTCGATCCTGTTCGAGACCGGCTATATCTCCAACCAGCGCGACGCCGATTTCCTGAATTCGCGCGCAGGCCGCGAAAAGGTGGCCGAAAGCGTCCGCCGCGCGGTGACCGTCCACTTCGCCACACGAATGGCGGCGCGCTGACGCCGCACGGCGCGTCGCGCTAGCCATTGCCCCAGCGCAGGACAGGCCCTAGACCCGCCGGCGATGTCCGAGAGTGCCGCCGACCAGCCCGACTTTCGCCTGCGTTTGCAGCGCGACACCAGCGGCATCCGCAGCGCGATCGGGCGGCTGTGGGCGCGGCGCTGGATTCGATGGCTCGCCTACCTCGCGGGCGCCGCGCTGGTGGTTCTTGGCGGACTATGGATGGCGATCGCCAGCGGGCTGCCGTCGGTCGACAAGCTCAAGACCTATGAACCGCCGCTGCCGACCAACGTGCGCGGCGGCGACGGCACCCCGATCCACAGCTATGCGCGCGAACGCCGCGTCGAACTGTCCTATGCCGAATATCCGCCGCTGCTGGTCCGCGCCTTCCTGGCGGCGGAGGACCGCACCTTCTTCGAACATGGCGGACTCGATTATCCGGGACTGGTGCGCGCGGCGTTCGACGGCGTCGTACGCGGCCAGACCCCGCGCGGGACCTCGACCATCACGCAGCAGGTGGTGAAGAACCTGCTGTTGACCAACGAGGTCAGTTACATCCGCAAGGCCAAGGAGGGGCTGCTCGCGTTTCGCATCGAAAGCGCGCTGACCAAGCAGCAGATCCTCGAACTCTATCTCAATTCGATCGCACTTGGCCGCAACGCTTTTGGGGTCGAGGCGGCGAGCCACGCCTATTTCGACAAGGAGCTGGACGAGCTGAGCCTCGCCCAGATGGCCTATCTGGCGATCCTGCCCAAGGGGCCGTCGAACTATAGCCCCGAGCGCAATACGGAACGCGCGCTGACCCGGCGCAACTGGGTGCTGGGCGAGATGCTGCGCAACAAGTTCATCAACCAGGCCCAGCACGACGCCGCCGTCGCCGAGCCGCTGGGCACGGTCAGCCGGCGCACCCCGGTGTTCGACCCCAATGGCGGCTATTTCGTCGAGGAAGTGCGCCGCGAGCTGCTCGACCGGTTCGGCGAGACCGACAAGGATGGGCCGCACAGCGTCTATGCCGGCGGGCTGTGGGTGCGCACGTCATACGATCCGAAACTCCAGCAATATGCGCAAGACGCGCTGCGCGACGGTCTGTTGCGTTTCGATCGCGGGCGCGGCTGGTCGGGGCCGCTGGGCCGGGCGGTGATCGAGGGCGACAAGTGGTTCGGGCCGTTCACCGCGACCAACCTCGGCATCGGCTATAGCGATTGGCGCGCGGCGATCGTGATCGATACCGCCGGCGACGCCGCGACGATCGGCTTCAGCGACGGCAAGACGGGCACGCTGCCGCGCGCCGCCGCGCAGATGCCGGTGCGCGGGCAAGGCGGCACCGCCTTTGCGGCGCTGAAGCGCGGCGACATCATCGCCGTGGCGCCGGAGGGCAGCCAATGGGCGCTGCGCAGCGTGCCCAGGGTGTCGGGCGCGTTCGTGGTCGAGGAGCCGGCGACCGGCCGCGTGCTGGCGATGCAGGGCGGGTTCGATTCGCGGCTCGGCGCATTCAACCGCGCGACGCAGGCGATGCGCCAGCCGGGCTCCACCATCAAGCCGATCGTCTATTCCGCGGCGCTGGCCAACGGGATGACCCCGGCGACGATCATCGTCGACGGGCCGTTCTGCGTCTATCAGGGCGGGCGGCTGGGCAACAAATGCTTCCGTAACTTCGGCGGCGGCGGCGGTTCCGGGCCGCACACGATGCGCTGGGGCATCGAACAGTCGCGCAACCTGATGACGGTGCGCGCCGCGGCGACGGTCGGCATGAACCACGTCGTCGACATGATCCAGCGGCTGGGCGTCAGCACAGAGAAATATCCCGCCTACCTGTCCTATGCGCTGGGCGCGGGGGAGACGACGGTGTCGCGGATGGTCAACGCCTATGCGACGCTGGTCAACCACGGCCGTGCGCTGACGCCGACGCTGATCGACTATGCGCAGAACCGCCACGGCAAGGTGATCTGGCCGGCCAACTGGCGCGCGTGCGATCGCTGCAACGCGCCCGACTGGGACGGAAAGCCGATGCCGCGCCCCGCGATCCGCTGGCGCCAGGCGGTCGACGCGATGACCGCGTTCCAGATGGTCCACATCACCGAGGGGGTGGTCCAGCGCGGCACCGCCACCGTGCTGCGCGATCTGGGCCGGCCGATGATGGGCAAGACCGGCACCACCAACGGCCCGACCGACGTGTGGTTCGTCGGCGGCACGCCGCAGATGATCGGCGGGCTGTACCTGGGCTATGATAGTCCGTCGAACCTGGGCGGCTATGCCCAGGGCGGATCGATCGCCGCGCCGATCTTCAAGGATTTCGCGAAGAAGGCGTTCGAGGGGATGCCGGTGGTGCCGTTCCGCGCGCCGCCGGGCATCCGGCTGATGCGGATCGACCGCGCCAGCGGCCGGCCGGTCTATGGCGCGTGGCCGACCAGCAACGACGATCGTCCCGCGGTGATCTGGGAAGCGTTCAAGCCCGAAGCGGAGCCGCGCCGCGGACGGCGCACGACCGAGGAGGACGACGCGCCCAAGGCGGTCGCGACCCAGGCCGCCCCGCGCGCCGAACGTCCGCGCGACAGCGAATTCTTGCAAAGGGAAGGCGGAATCTACTAGCGCCCGCCCCTATATAGCGATGGGGCGGAACGTGCCCCGCCGTGTTTTTCTGGAGTTTTTCCCATGCGCGCCGAAGCGCAAGCTCATGTCGATGTCATCAACGACGCGCTCGCGCTGCTGCGTCGCTTCCTCAACTGGGACCAGGCGCTGCGCCGGCTCGACGAGCTGAACGCGCGCGTCGAGGATCAGGCGCTGTGGAACGATCCCAAGGCGGCACAGGAGGTGATGCGCGAGCGCCGTCGGCTCGACGAGGCGATCACCGCGACGCGCGCGATCGAGCGCGAGCTGGGCGATACCGTCGAGCTGATCGAGATGGCCGATGCCGAAGGCGACGCCGAAATGGTCGACGGCGGGATCCAGGAACTCGCCGCGCTGGCGAAGCGCGCCAACGCCGACAAGGTCAAGGCGCTGCTGGCGGGTGAGGCCGACGGCAACGACAGCTATGTCGAGATCAACGCCGGCGCCGGCGGCACCGAGAGCCA
>NZ_DATMGG010000109.1:0-3732 GCF_035555815.1 Sphingomonas sp. | reverse complement strand
TGGCGGCATGGCGCTGGTCGTGCCGTCCGAAGCCCGCGACACGCCCAGCGTGTGGGCGTGGCTGACCGAGCATGTCGCCGGCAACGGCCCGATCCGGCGGATCGAGGTGGTCGACGTACGCGAATCGATGGCCAACGGCGGCGGCCCTGCCTGTCTGCGGCTGCGCGTGGTCGCCGACCCCGCCACGGTCGATCCGCGCTTTCTGGTCGACGACGCGCGGCTCGACACGATCGCGGCGGTGATCGCGGAACATTGGCCAGAAGCCATCCCCCACGACCAGATCGCCGACCCCGCTCTGATCGCGCGGATCGAGCGCGCGCGCGATGCGCTGGTGACCGCGCTGGGACTCGCCGACAGCCTCTGAATCCGCCCGCACTGCTGCGATCGGCCTGTCGGGTTAATTGACAGGTAACCATGTTCATTAACGCGGAATCCGCCATTTCCGCCATCGGCCCGATCCTTGCTTAACCTTTCGGCATGTGGCGTCGTGTTCGCAACCTGTTCATCATCAAGACCAAGTTCGAGGCGTATCTGGTGATCTTCGGGCTGGGCAACGGCGCGGTGGAGCGCGGTGTCCATTATCTCCACCAATATCCCGGCTTTGGCGGGTGGCTGCTGTTCGCGGTATGCCCGATCGCGGTGTTCATGGCCGGCGGGCGCATTCTCGATTCGCTCGACCCGGCGCATCGCTGACGGTTCCAAAGCGGGGCGTGGCGCGTTACTGTGCCGCCATGGCCAATCTTTTTCATCGCTGGTTCGTCGAACACCCGCAAAGCGTCGATGAGACCTATGCCGAGCATTTCGGTGTCGCCTCGCGCTTTGGCTGGACGATGGTGACGGGCGGCCTCGCCTGTTTCGTCCATGCCGTGCTCCCCAATTTCTTCACCCGGACCGGCAGCACCGCCGTCAAGCGGCTCTATTCGGAAATGGTCGCGCGCCAGCCGGGCGTACGCCGCCCCGCCTATGACGAGCCGAACTGGCGACCGGAATACGAGATCTGATCGCGCCGACGTGATCGAGCATGTTCTCATCATCGGAGGCGGCTTTTCGGGGTCGCTTCAGGCGATCAACCTGCTGCGCCACGACGGCCCGCGCGCGACGCTGATCGAACGCGGGCCGAGCATCGGCAAGGGGCTGGCCTATGGCGCCGCCCATCCCAGCCACGTCCTCAACGTCCGCGCCGGCAACATGAGCGCGTTGCCCGACGATCCGCAGCATTTCGCGCGCTGGCTGGCGGCGCGCGGGATTGCCGATCCGGACACCGCCTTCATCCCGCGCGTGACCTATGGCGCCTATCTGAGCGAGCAGCTCGACGCGGCCCGCGCGGCGGCGCCCGAACGGCTGACGATCGTCCATGGCGACGTCACCGATCTGCGCCACGATGGCCGCGCGACCGCCACGCTGGCCGACGGCCTCCGGATCGAGGCGAATGCCGCCGTGCTGGCGGTCGGAAACCTGCCGCCGCACGATCCGCCGGGGCTCGATCCGGCGACGCTGCCGGGCGACCGCTACATCGGCGATCCGTGGGATCCGCGCGTGCCGATGGGGCTGAACGACGACGATACCGTACTGATCGTCGGCGCCGGGCTGACGATGATCGACGTCGCGCTGCTGCTGGAGGCGAACGGCTTCAAGGGGCGCATCGTCGCGCTGTCGCGCCGCGGGCTGCTGCCCCGCCCGCATGAGGGCGCCGGGACGAGCTGGCGCAAGATCGACGAGCGGCCGAAACTGTCGGCATCTGCGCTGCTCCATCAGGTGCGCGAACGCGGCGACTCGATCGGCTGGCGCAACGCGGTCGATGAACTGCGCCCGTTCACGCAGGATATGTGGGCCAACGCCACCGTCGCCGAGCGCAATCGCTTCCTGCGCCACCTGCGGCCGTGGTGGGACGTCCACCGCCACCGGCTGGCGCCCGAAGTCTATGCGCGTCTCCAGGCGCTGCTGGCGAGCGGGCAACTCGGGGTCCGCGCCGGCAAGCCCGACCGGTTCGTGCCGGCCGGCGACGGCGTCGACGTCCGCTGGCGTCCGCGCGGCAGCGACACGCACGAAACGCTGCATGTCCGCCGCATCGTCAATGCGATCGGCCCACAGGGCGACCTGACCCGCACGCAAGAGCCTTTGCTGCGCAAATTGCTCCAGCGCGGCCTGATCCGGCCCGATGCGGCGCGGTTGGGAATCGACGTCGACGGCACCGCCGCGGTGATCCGCGCGGACGGGAAACCGAGCGACTGGCTCCACGCGCTGGGGCCGATGACGCGGGGTGCGTTCTGGGAAATCGTCGCCGTACCCGACATCCGCACCCAGACCTGGGCGCTCGCCCGCCGGCTGTCCAACGCGCATTGGGTAGGCGGTGAGGGACTTTAGGCCCCGGACCGGCAAAGCCGAACCGCAATTATGCGACGCCGAACCCAACTCTGGGGTTGCGCAATCCGGAAGCCGCTTCTATGTCGCCGCTTCCAACGCGCCCGTAGCTCAGCTGGATAGAGCATCAGACTACGAATCTGAGGGTCGGACGTTCGAATCGTTCCGGGCGCGCCATTTTTTCCATGGCCGGATTTTGCAGGGAGTGGCGGGACGCCCGATGCGAAGCCTCGCTCCCCTGCTCCTGCTGTCCGGCTGTGCCGGGGCAACCGCCGACGCACCGTCGCTGCTGCCCCGCCCGATCGAAAGCCGCAGCGATGTCGAGCCGCAGGTCGTGCCCGCACCGGTTGCCCCCGACGCCGCGCTCGATGCCGACATCGCCCGCCACGTCGCGGCGATCGCCGCCAGCATCCAGGCCTTTGCCGCAACCGAATCCAGCGCCGAATCGCTCGCCGCGCGCGCCGCGAAGGCGCCGGGAGGCAGCGATGCGTGGCTGGAGGCGCAGGGCGCGCTCAGCGACCTCGGCAGCGCCCGTGCCGCGACCGACGCTGCCGTCGCCGATCTGACCGCGCTGGCGATCACCCGGTCCGAAAGCGGCGCGCCGCCCTATCCCGCGCTCGACGCCGCGATCGCGCGCGCCAGTGCCGAGGCCGATCGGCAGGACGAGGTCACCGCCCGCCTGTCGGCGCTGCTCGACCGTTAAGGTTCCAAACTGCGCAGCAGCGGCAGGATCGTCGCATAGTCGTCGGTCCACGGCTGGAAGCCCTTGCGGGGCTCCAGTGGCACCCAATCACCCGCCCGCGCCGTCAACCGTGACAGCGCGGCGCGGTCGCGACTGAGCGCCACCCAGTCGGATACCGTCGCATGTTCTCCCTCACCGGGGCCGGGCGCATAGTTGAGCCGGGCGGCGAACCATCCGCCATCCGCCGCCGCCGCCGCGACTACCGGCTCCAGATCGAGGAAGCGGTTGGAGATATGGACCAGCAGCAACCCCCTGGGGCTGAGCGCGCGGGCGTAGGTGGCGAACGCCTCGCGCGTCATCAGGTGCATCGGCACCGCATCCGAGGAAAAGGCGTCGAGCGCGAGCAGGTCGAGGCTGGCCGGCGCCTGCTGCGTCAACCGCATCCGCGCATCGCCGATGACGATGGTCGGGCTTGGCAGGCAGTTGGCGAGGAAGTGGAACTGCCCGGTGTCACGGGCGATCCGCACCACCGCCGGATCGATCTCGAAGAAGCGCCAGTGCTGGCCGGGTCGGGCATAGCAGGCGAGCGTCCCCGTCCCCAGCCCGACCACGCCGATCCGCGCCGCCGGGCCGTACAGGTCCGCCGCCGCCTGCATCGCCTGCCCCACCCCTGATCCGGGGACGTAATA
>NZ_DATMGG010000108.1:0-9376 GCF_035555815.1 Sphingomonas sp. | reverse complement strand
GCATCCCGATCAGCAGCAGCGGCGCGGTCTCGCCCAGCGCGCGCGCCATGCCGATGATCGTGCCGGTCAGGATGCCGGGCAGCGCCAGCGGCAGGACGTGGTGGAACACCACCTGCACCCGGCTGGCGCCGATGCCCAGCGCGGCATCGCGGATCGACGGCGGCACCGCCTTGATCGCGTTGCGCCCGGCGATGACGATGACCGGCATGATCATCAGCGCCAGCGTCATGCCGCCGACCAGCGGCGCCGATCGCGGCAGGCCCAATGTGCCGAGGAACAGCGCCAGCCCGAGCAGGCCGAAGATGATCGAGGGCACCGCCGCCAGATTGTTGATCGACACTTCGATCAGGTCGGTCCAGCGATTGCGGGGGGCGTATTCCTCAAGGTAGATCGCCGACAGCACGCCGACCGGAAACGCGATCAGCAGCGTGACCAGCATGGTCATCAGCGATCCCTTGAGCGCCCCCCAGATGCCGACCGCGCCCGGATCGGTCGCGTCGGCGCGGGTGAAGAACGACCAGTTGAACGCGGTACGCACCGCGCCCGCCGCTTTGAGCCGGGCGTAGGCCGCCTGCGCTTCCGGCTTGCCCGATCCGCGCGCGGCGCCGTCGATGTCGGTCGCGGCGGGGACGAACAGCGCCGCGTGGCGCTTGAGCAGCGACGGATCGGCCTTGACCGAGTCGCGCACCGCCGTCCACGCATTGTCGGCGATCAGATCCCCGCCGCCGGGGCCGAACGCCTTCTCCGCCGCGACCGCGACCTTTTCCTCCAGCCCGGCGCTGGCCAGCGCGAGATCGGCGCCGCGCCCGGCGAGCTGCTCGCGCGTGACCGGCAGGTCGAACGCGGCGAAATCGATCGGCAGCCTGATCTCGGTGCGCTGGAAGCCCCGCACCCCGCTGCCGATCATCGTCGCCAGCAGGAACACGAGGAACGCGGCCGACAGCACGACGGCGGCCAGCCCGAACAGCTTGAAGCGCCGTTCACCGGCATAGCGCCGCCGCAGCCGGCGCTGCATCGCCGGCGCGGCCCAATCGGTCGGGGCGGCGGGGCGGGGACCGTTATTCATAGGCTTCGCGATACCGCTTCACCACGCGCAGCGCGACGATGTTGAGCGCCAGTGTCACGAGGAACAGGACGAGGCCGAGCGCGAAGGCGGCGAGCGTCTTGGGGCTGTCGAACTCCGCCTCGCCGGTGAGCAGGTCGACGATCTGCTTGGTGACGGTGGTGGCGCTTTCGAACGGGTTGAGCGTCATCGTCGCGGCGCCGCTGGCGGCCATCACCACGATCATCGTCTCGCCGATCGCCCGGCTGACCGCGAGCAGGATGCCGGCGACCACGCCGGGCAGCGCGGCGGGCAGCAGCACGCGCGCGATCGTCTCGCTGGTGGTGGCGCCCATCGCCAGGCTGCCGTCGCGCATCGCGGTCGGCACCGCCGCGATCGAATCGTCGGCCATCGAGGACACGAACGGGATGATCATCACCCCCATCACCAGCCCCGCCGCCAGCGCGCTTTCGGACGAGGCGTAGGGCATCCCCAGCGCCACCGCGAGATCGCGGATCGCCGGGCCGACGGTGAGCGCGGCGAAATAGCCGTAGACCACGGTCGGCACGCCGGCGAGCATCTCAAGGATCGGTTTCATCCAGCGGCGGACAGAGGGCGCGGCATATTGGGTGAGGTAGATCGCGCTCATCAGCCCGAACGGTATGGCGACGATCATCGCGATCACCGCGCCGATGAAGAAGGTGCCCCAGAACAGCGGCACCGCGCCGAGCACCGATCCGGGATCGTTCGCCGGGATCACCTGCGGGCTCCAGTGGGTGCCGAACAGGAAATCGGTGATCGGCACCACGGAGAAGAAGCGCGCGCTTTCGAACAGCAGCGAGGCGAAGATGCCGAGCGTGGTCAGGATCGCGACCAGCGAGGCGAGCAACAGCGCGAGCATCACCGTCCGCTCGACGCGCGGGCGGGCGCGGAACGCTGGCGCGATGCGGCTCATCGCATAGGCGCCGCCCGAAAACGCCAGCAGGACGGCGATCGCGGTGGCAAGCCAGCGATAGCGGCCGGTGGCGGCGGCAAAGGCGGGGGCGAGCCGTTCGGACAGCGGGAAGAACGCGCCGGTGGCACGGCCGGCCGCCAGCGATCGTGCTTCATCCAGGATGGTGTCGCGTTCGAACCCGAACGGCGGCAGCGCCTGCGCGGCGGGATCGGCGAGCGCGCTGGCGGTGATCAGTTGCGGCGCGATCGCCGCCCACGCCGCGAGGAAGATCAGCGTCGGCACCACCACCCACAGCGCGACGTACCAGCCGTGCTGGCCCGGCAGCGAATGGGGCCGCTGCACGCCGCCGCCGAAGCGGACCGCGCGGGCGCGCGCGGTCAGCCAGCCGATCAGCCCGAGCCCGGCGACCAGGAACAGGAGCGCATAGGGGTTCAAGCGATCGAACCCCGGCGACGCGGAAAGGGGGCCATCGCGATCAATGGAGCGACGCCGGATCGAGCGTCAGGCCGCGGTCGACCACCTGCTGCGCGTGCTGGCGCACCGGGTCGCTGGCCGCGATCAGGCCGCGCCTGGCCAGCCGGCCGCGCGGTTGCCATGCGGCGGCATAGGCGTCGAGGAACTCCCTGAGGCCGGGCACCGCCTTGAGATGCGCCTTCTTGACGTAGATGTAGAGCGGCCGGGCGCCCGGATACTGGCCGGAGGCGATGCTGTCATAGGACGGCACCACCCCTTCGAGCGGGACGCCGTGGAGCCGATCCTGGTTCTCCTCCAGATAGGAATAGCCGAAGATGCCGATGGCGTTGGGGTTCGACGCGAGGTTCTGGACGATCAGATTGTCGTTCTCGCCCTTGTCGACATAGGCGCCGTCGTCGCGCAGCCTGGTGCAGACGTCGGCATAGCGATCGGGCGACGCGGTCTTGAGCGCGGCGGCCTGTGGCATCGCCGCCTCGCAGCCGGGGTTCATCACCAGCTCGGCAAAGGCGTCGCGGGTGCCGCTGGTCGACGGCGGGCCATAGACCTGGATCGGGATGGAGGGCAGCGCCGGGTTGACGTCGCGCCACGTCCGCGCGGTGTTGGCGCGCCCCAACGGATTGGCGGCGAGCGCGAGATAGGCGTCGCGGCGGGTCAGCGTCAGCCGCGGCCCCCTGTTCGATTCGGCCAGCGCGATGCCGTCGGTGCCGATCACCACCTCCATCACCGCATCGACGCCGTTGGCGGCGCACTGGTCATATTCGGATTTCTTGATCCGGCGCGACGCATCGAGCACGTCGGGATGCTGCGGGCCGATGCCGGCGCAGAACAGTTTGACCCCCGCGCCGGTGCCGGTCGATTCGACCACCGGCGCCTTCAGGTTGGCGTGGCCGTTGACGAACTGCTCGGCGACGGCGGTGGTGAACGGGTAGACGGTCGAGGAGCCGACGATCTTGATCTGGTCGCGGGTGTGTCCGCCGCCGCAGCCGGCCAGCAGCGCCAGCGGCAGCGCGGCCGCGACCGTCGCCCATGTGCCGAAACCGCCCACACCCATGCGTCGTCCTCCGCGATCCGTGGCGCGACTCGCGACGGGTCAGCGCCCCTGTGTTGCAGTCAGGTTACGGGTTGATGACAGTGCCGCCGGCAACAGGATCGACACCGTCGTGCCGTGACCGACCTGGCTGGCGATATCCAGCCGGCCGCGATGCCGCTCGACGATGTGCTTGACGATCGCCAGCCCCAATCCGGTGCCGCCGACCGAGCGGCTGCGCCCCGAATCGACGCGATAGAATCGTTCGGTCAGCCGCGGCAGATGTTCGGGGCCGATGCCGTCGCCCTCATCGGCGACGGTCAGCCGCACCATCGCGTCGTCGGCGCGGGCGAGCGTGATAGTCACCGGCGTACCCGCCTTGCCGTATTTCATCGCATTGCCCGCCAGATTGTGGAGTAGCTGCGAAAGTTGGGCGCGGTCGCCGGTCACCGCCGGCGCCGGTTCGATATCGACGCGGATATCGCCGCCGCGCGGATCGCGGGTCGCGGCCAGTTCGGCGCGCACTTCCTCGACCAGCGCGGCGATATCGACCTGCTCCTCCGGCGCGCGATATTTCTCCGCCTCGATCCGGCTGAGCGACATCAGGTCGTCGATCAGCCGCTGCATCCGCCGCGCCTCATCGAACATCACGCCCAGGAACCGCTTGCGCACGGCGGGATCGTCGCCGGCCTCGTCGCTGAGCGTTTCGATGAAGCCGAGCAGCGAGGCGAGCGGGGTGCGCAGCTCGTGGCTGGCGTTGGCGACGAAATCGACGCGGATGCGCTCGGTCGCATAGCTGCCGGTCGAATCGGTCAGGTGGACCAGCCGCCGCCCGTCGCCCAGTGCCTGCACGCGCATCGCCCAGCGCTGGTCGCGGGTGCCCAGCCCGACCAGATGGACCGGCGGCAGCAGATCATCGCCGTCCCGCGCGTTGATCAGCCGTTCGGTGGCGGCGGGGTGGCGGATCGCCAGGCGGACGTCCTCCCCCCGGATATGGTCACCCAGCAATTGCCGCGCGGCGATGTTGGCATGGGTCACCCGCGTGCCGGCGACGAGCATCACCGGCTCGACGATCGCATCGATCAGCGGATCGGGGCCGGCGTCCGCCTCCGTTTCGTCCGGGGCGCCGGCCGGCCGGTCGGGTGCGGGCGCGGCGGCCAGCAGCAGCACGGCGGCGATCCCCGCGACGATCACCAGCAACATCGCCGACAGATCGTGGTTGAGCGCAAAGCCGAGCAGCGCCGCGATCGCGATCAGCGCGAACGCCGCGACGGCGCGCGAGGAGAGGTGGGGCCCCATGACCCCGCTTTACGGGCCGGCCCCGATCAGGACAATGCGCGCGATCCGCCCAGCCGGCGCAGCGTCGGCAGCAGCTCGTCATAATGGTCGATCACCGCGTCGGCGCCGAGTTCGGCGACCGGCTGGGTCAGAAAGCCGAAGCTGACCGCGACCGAGGGGATGCCGGCATTGCGCGCGGCCATGGTGTCATAGATCGAATCGCCGACGAACGCGGCCGCGCCGCCGCCGCACAGCTCGATCATCCGCTGGATCGGCAGCGGCGACGGCTTGGCATTGCCCTTGCCCATGGTGTCGCCGCCGATCAGGCAATCGAACCGGTCGCGCAGGTCGAGCGCGCGCAGCAGCTTGTCGGCCAGCCCCTCGAACTTATTGGTGACGATGCCGACCTTGACCCCCATCGCCCTGAGCGCATCGACCGTGGCGATCGCGCCGGGGAAGGGGTGGCTGTCCGCCGCGATGTTTTCCCCGTAATAGTCGAGCAGCAGCCGGTAGACCCGGCGGAACTCCTCGTCGGATGCGCCGCCGGTCGCCTCGATCCCCTTGATCAGCATGTTCTTGGCGCCGCCGCCGACCATCGGCTTGATCTGGTCGATCGTCAGCGCGGGGCGCCCGGCCTGATCGAGCGCGAAATTGACCGCCGCCGCCAGGTCGCCGAGCGTGTCGAGCAGGGTGCCGTCGAGGTCGAACCCGACGATCGCGAAGGGGAAATCGTTCATACCGGGCGCATGGCCGCTTCACTATGGAATTGGCAAGATGTTCGTGGCAGGGCGCGGGGGTGACCAGCGACAGCCCGCCAAGCCGCCCGCCCGCCCGCCCCGTCGCCGCCGTGATCCTGGCCGCCGGACAGGGGACGCGGATGAAGTCCGATCTTCACAAGGTGCTCCACCCGATCGCCGGGCGGCCGATGCTGCTCCACCTGATCGCCAGAGTCGATCAACTGGCGCCCGCGCGCACGATCGTGGTGGTCGGCGCGCGGCGCGAGCAGGTCGAGGCGGCGGTGGCGCCGACCGCGGCGGAGATCGTCCATCAGGCGGAGCAGCTCGGCACCGGCCACGCCGTCGCGCGGGCCGAGGATGCGCTGGGTGGGTTCGCCGGCGACGTGCTGGTCCTCTATGGCGACGCGCCGCTGGTGACGCCGGAGACGATGCGGCACATGCTCGACCGGCTGCACGGCGCCGATCAGCCGGCGTGCGTGGTGCTGGGGTTCAGGCCGCCCGACGCTGGCGCCTATGGCCGGGTGATCGCCGACGTCGACGGACGCATCGTCAAGATGGTCGAATACAAGGACGCCAGCGCCGAGGAGCGTGCGGAGACGCTGTGCAATTCCGGGCTGATGGCGGTCCGCAACGAGGATCTGTTCGCGTTGCTGGCGCGGGTCGGCAACGCCAATGCGGCGGGCGAATATTATCTGCCCGACATCGTCATGCTCGCCGCCGGTGACGGCCGCGCGTCGGCGGTGATCGAGACCGGGTGGGAGGAAGTCGCCGGGATCAACAGCCGGGCCGAGCTGGCCGGGGTCGAGGCGAGCTGGCAGGCGCGCCGCCGCGCGCGGGCGATGGCGGACGGCGCGACGCTGATCGCGCCCGAAACCGTGTGGTTCGCGCACGATACCGAGATCGGCCGTGACGTGACGATCGAGCCGAACGTCGTGTTCGGGCCCGGCGTGCGCATCGCCGACCGCGCGGTGATCCATGCGTTCAGCCATATCGAGGGCGCGACGGTGGGCGAGGGTGCGTCGATCGGCCCCTATGCGCGGCTGCGGCCGGGCACGGTGGTGGGCGAAGGCGCCAAGATCGGCAATTTCGTCGAGACCAAGAAGACCGTGCTGGGCAAGGGCGCCAAGGCCAATCATCTGACCTATCTGGGCGACGCCACGGTCGGCGCGGGCGCCAACATCGGCGCGGGCACGATCACCTGCAATTACGACGGCTTCTTCAAATATGGTACGAACATCGGCGCGGGCGCGTTCGTCGGGTCGAACAGCGCGCTGGTCGCGCCGGTGTCGATCGGCGCCGGGGCGATCGTCGGCGCGGGATCGGTGGTGACGCGCGACGTTGAAGCGGACGCGCTGGCGCTGGTGCGGCCCGAACAGGTCGCGCGGTCCGGCTGGGCGAAACGGTTTCGGGAGGCGATGTTGGCGAAGAAGAAGGCGGCGAAATGAGCGACCGTTACGACGGCAAGCCGTTCCTGCTGCTGCTCGACAGCTATGTGCTCGATGCGATCGGCCATCTCGACCCGATGGCCGAGCCGGCGCGGCGCGATGCCGCGGCGAACGTGCAGCAAACATTCGGCGTGTCAGGTAGTTGGCGGGAGATGGTCGCGGCGGAAATGAAGTTTCCCGCCGACATGCCAGGCGCGTTGCGCGAGATGTGGGCGAGCGGGCGCCCCCGCTTTGTCGCGGCGCATGGCCGCGAGCCCGATCCCGCCGAGTTCGTCCGCATCTTCGTCGACACCAATTTTCCGCGCTGAGGCGCCGGGGGAAGTAACGCGCCATGTGTGGAATCGTTGGCATATTGGGTAAGACCGAGGTCGCCGATCGCCTGTTCGAGGGGCTGAAGCGGCTCGAGTATCGCGGCTATGACAGCGCCGGCATCGCGACGCTGACCGATCGCGGGATCGAGCGGCGCCGGGCGGAGGGCAAGCTGGCCAACCTGGGCGCGCGGCTGGCCGCCGATCCGCTGCCCGGCACGATCGGCATCGCCCATACCCGCTGGGCGACCCACGGCGCGCCGACCGAGGACAACGCCCACCCCCACATCGTCGGCGACGTCACGATCGTCCACAACGGCATCATCGAGAATTTCAAGCCGCTGCGCGACGAACTGATCGCCGACGGTCGCGAGTTCACATCGCAGACCGATACCGAGGTGGTCGCGCATCTGGTCGACCGCGAGCTGCGCGCTGGCAAGGCCCCGCGCGAGGCGGTGGCGGCGGTGCTGCCGCGGCTGCACGGGGCGTTCGCGCTGGCGGTGCTGTTCGCGCAGGAACCCGATCTGCTGATCGCCGCGCGGCTGGGCGCGCCGCTGACCGTCGGCTATGGCGAGGGGGAGAATTATCTCGGCTCCGACGCGCACGCGCTGGCCGGGCTGACGCAGAAGATCGCCTATCTCGACGAGGGCGACTGGGCGGCGCTGACCCGCCACAGCATCGAGATCTTCGACCGCGACAACCGCCCGGTCACCCGCGCGATCGTGCCGTCGGGCGTGTCCCCGGCGATGATCGACAAGGGCAATTACCGCCATTTCATGCTCAAGGAGATCCACGAGCAGCCGGTGGTCGTCGGCGACACGCTGACCAGCTACATCCGCCCGGTCGAGCAGATGGTGGCGCTGCCCGACATGGATTTCGACCTGGCCGGGATCGAGCGCGTGGCGATCATCGCCTGCGGCACCGCCAGCTATGTCGGGATGATCGGCAAATACTGGATCGAGCGTTTCGCGCGGCTGCCTGTCGAGGTCGATGTCGCGTCCGAATATCGCTATCGCGACCCGGTGCTGCCGCCCAATACGCTGGGCGTGGTGGTGTCGCAGTCGGGCGAGACCGCCGACACGCTGGCGGCGCTGCGCCACATGAAGGCGAACGGCGTGACCACCGCCGGGATCATCAACGTGCCGACCAGCAGCATGGCGCGCGAGGTCGACCTGTTGCTGTCCACCCATGCCGGGCCGGAGATCGGCGTCGCATCGACCAAGGCGTTCACTTGCCAGCTGGCGGTGATGGCGGCGCTGGCGGTCAACCTGGCGCGCGCCAAGGGCAAGCTGACCCCGCATGAGGAGCGCGACATCGTCCGCAACCTGATCGAGGCGCCCGCCGCGATCAACGCCGCGCTGACGCATGACGACGAGATCGCGCAGATGGCGCATACCATCGCCGACGCGCGCGACGTGCTCTATCTGGGGCGAGGGCCGGAATATCCGATGGCGCTGGAAGGGGCGCTCAAGCTCAAGGAAATCAGCTACATCCACGCCGAGGGCTATGCATCGGGCGAGATGAAGCACGGGCCGATCGCGCTGATCGACGAAAAGGTGCCGCTGATCGTGCTCGCGCCATCCGGCCCGCTGTTCGACAAGACCGTCAGCAACATGCAGGAGGCGCAGGCGCGCGGCGCGCAGGTGGTGCTGATTTCCGACGCCGCCGGCATCGCACAGGCGGGCGAGGGCACGATCGCGACGATCGAGATGCCGCAGGTCCACCCGCTGATCGCGCCTTTGGTCTATGCGGTTCCGGTACAATTGCTCGCCTATCACGTCGCGGTGGCCAAGGGGACCGACGTCGACCAGCCGCGCAACCTCGCGAAGTCGGTGACGGTCGAATAGCTTTGGCGTAACGTCGTCGTGATGATGCCGGAGCCCGTCGATTTCCGCGACCGATTGCGCCTGACCCGCAAGAGCCGGACGCCGCCGTGGCTGTCGCTGGTGTGGCGGGTCGCGCTGGCGTTCGGGCTGATGGGCATCGCGCTGGCGGTGCACTGGCTGGATCGCGACGGGCTGCGCGACACGCTGGATGGGCATGTCAGCTTCACCGACGTGCTCTATTTCACCATGATCACCATCACCACGGTGGGCTATGGCGACATCGT